>JBDRXT010000030.1:0-14750 GCA_039803045.1 Caldifarciminota bacterium | reverse complement strand
TATAAAGAGACTATTTGGTATTTATAGTTCTAATCTTTTTGGAGGACCTTATTATGGCCATGAAGAATATATACTTCATATATCAGATGGTAATTTTGCTTCACCAAGGAATGTAAAAGCTTATTTAACAGCTTATGGTAAGATAAATTCACCATTTGTATTTTTAAGATATAAGCTGAAAAATGAAGGAAATACTAACTTAAGTAATGTATATATGGCTATATTTTCAGATTTTGATTTAGGAAACAATTATTCTAATGATAATGCTAATACACTTGTTTGCAATACTGGTCAATTTAAGGGTGTTGCTTATATGAGTTCAAGTGATTTTACTGGTTATGTAGGAATTATGTTAGTTAGTGGTACTATGGGACATGCAAGAGTAATAAACCATTCTCCATGGCCATATAATGAAAGCTTTAAGTGGGGTGTAATAACGGGAACAAGTGGTTCTACAAGTGGAACAAATAGTGATTTTTCAGTTTCTGTTTCATCTGGTCCATATAGTTTAAATGTTGGAGATAGTGCAATTGCAGTATTTGCTTTCTTTGGTTCAAATAACCCACCTGATTGCAATATTACTGATTGGGCAGAAAGGGAATATTCTGATTTAACATTTAAGTTTAATATTAAGGATAATAAGCTTAGGCTTATAATGCCAATAGATGACAACTTAAATATAAAAATATACTCAACTTCTGGAAGAATTGTATTTTCTAATGTTTATCAATTAAAACAAGGTAATTACGAAATTCCACTTAATATTCCAAGGGGTGTTTATATAATTTCAATAAAGGGTGATAAAATAATAAAGACTTCTAAATTTGTAAATTAGGGGCTTTCTTGCCCCTCCCTTAAAATTTTAAAAATTATTATGTATTTAGATATAAAAACGAAAGTTGGCAAGGTTATTGTAAGAGGATTGAAAGATAAACCAGGGATTGCAGCAGATATTTTTATGGAACTTTCAAATAAAAATATTGAAGTTTTATGCATTAGTTTTGATACTGCTACAAGGGGTAGAGCAGATTTAGCATTCGTTGTATATGAAAGTCAATTAGAGGATACAAGAGCTTATCTTTACGGCATATTATATGATGAAGATAATGTAGAAGTATTTGTAGATGAGAATGTTGTTCTTTTGACCTTTTCTGGAATTGAAGGAAATACTCAATTAGTTGCAGACGCATTTAATTTAGTAGCAAGTTCTGGAGCAAATATTGAAATGATAAGTTCATCAAAGAATGAAATTTGCGTTTTAATAAAGAAAAGACTATTGGATAGTGTAATAGATATGTTCAAAGCTATTTATCCAAACTCTACTATAAACCTGGATGGGCAAGAAGTATGATAAAGGTTTTAAAAGCAAAACTTCAAAATTTAACTGTAATTAATAAAAGTGTGTATTATGAAGGAAGTCTTGGACTTGATAAGAGATTTTTAGAAATTTCTGGGATTTTACCATATGAGAAAGTTTTAGTTGTTAATGTAAATAATGGTGAAAGATTTGAAACTTATATTATTGAAGAAGAATATGGAAGTAATTTGGTAGTTTTGAGAGGGGCGGCGGCAAGACTTGGAGAAATTGGTGATAAGATAATCGTAATGGCATTTAGATATATTAAGGAGGAAGAATATTCTCTATATAAACCAAGAATAGTTATATTTAAGGAGAAAAATGAAATATCCGATATACTCTCATAAAATTAAAACTCGCTATGCAGAAACAGATAAAATGGGCTTTATACATCATTCGGTATACTTGGTTTATCTTGAAGAAGCAAGAACAATGCTATGGGAATACCTTAATTATCCATATTATAAGATGGAAGAAGAAGGGTATTTTGTAGTTGTTTTGTCAGCTTATCTGGATTTTAGAAAGCCTTGCTTTTATGGTGATATTTTGAGAATTGATATTACGAATATTGATTATAAAGGAGTTAGATTTTTTTATGAATATACTATTTTTAATGAGACAAAAAATTATTTGAGCACTTTTGCAAAGACTGAGCATGCAATTATAAATAGAAATGGAAAGCTTATTAGAATTCCTGAGAGTATTTACGAAGTCTTCACAAGGAAGCTCTCCTTTTATGGGATAACCTAATTTCAATGAGGAGGGGAAGTCAGAATGTCATTAAAGAATATATTTGAATTTGAAGTTTTAGATTCTACACAAGATAAAGCATTTGAGCTTTTGAAAAGTAACGATGAAGTCATTGTTATTGCACATAAAATGTTAAAGGGTAGGGGAAGATATGGAAATAAGTGGATTAGTGATGTTGGGGGACTTTATATGTCAATTGGATTTAGAAACAGAGATATTCAATTTTCAAAGAAGCTTTTAATTATTTCTTCAATTGCAGTTTTAGATACACTTGAAAGTTATTATATAAATGCAAAAATTAAAATTCCAAATGATATTTATTTTGAAGATAAAAAATTATGCGGCATTTTAGTAGAAATTAAAAATGAGGATGTTGTTCTTGGAATTGGTTTAAATGTGAATCAATCGTTTTTCCCAAGCGATATAAAAGCCACGTCTATGTTCCTTATCAAGAATAGAACTTTTAGCATTAGGGAAGTCGCTCAAAAAATTTATAACAATTTGAAAGTTCTAATAAATTCAGATTTTAAACTTGTTTTGGAAAATTATAATAATTTGGTAAGAGGAAGTTTTGTAGAATTTAAGTATAATGAAAAGTTAATTAGGGGTAAAGTTCTTAAAATAAATGAAAATTTTGAAATTGTTTTAGATAGTGGAAATTTTGAAATGTTTTATATAAGAGAAGTTAGAGTGATTTTTTAAGTTGAAAATTACTCCACGCTTTTTTTATTTTTGATTTTATTATATATTTTGCTATTAAGTCTTGCTTTCTGTGTTTTATAAGTAATGAAGTATCCCTTTTAATAAGAGCTATAAGTGCTATCTTATAGTTTTCATCATAAAATTCTCTACCTTGAAAATTAATTTCAAGAATTCCCATTTGACTAACGAAACTTGGATAATTTCCACTAATTAGATGGCATATGCATTTTAGGATTTTAGTATATATTGTTTCATCGGAAGATTTCTTCTGAATGGGATGGTGGTTGTAGTTGTTATTATTTTTCAGGTGCATCAATACTTGAATTCTTTAATGAGAGCTGAACTTGACAAGAGAGATATAATGCACAAAACCCATTTGTCTATTTAGCAAGGTCCTGGCGTTTAAGTATTTTTGTTCCTAAGCTGATTGAATGGATTGGATTGTCCCCCTTTTATAGAATGAGTTCTGATCCGGAAAATATTCTCCTTGGGACCAAATTATAATGGTTCTCAGGTTGATATCTTACCAGAAGATAGTGGATTTTTAATGGTAGCAAGTGGTGGGGTTTGGTATGATAGCGTGAATAATTGCAGGAACGGGAATAGCTACTACGCTTGGAGGTTTGTGAAGAATGATAGGATTATTATAATGAAGTTTGATAATGCTTCAACATCTGATATATCACTAAGATGGATGAAAAGATTAATTTTTCCAGATTTTGATTGGAATAGAGGGAATGTTAGAATTTCAAAATGCAGAAGAACTATCACTGATAGTCTAATATATACTTTTTATATTAGAAAACAAATACAAATGTTAGGTGTTGTTAAGATAAACAGTGGATATAAACTGATAGCACTGGTAATAGCTCTTATATCAAGAGCAACCCTATTCTTATAAAAATTGATACTTTAGATTTCCATTAGGTGCAAGTGTTGAAAACCCTAATAAAGGGATATTTTTGGATAGTAAGGGTTATATAATAATGCATGGAGCACTTGGGCCAAATTTTCTATCTGCTTGATCTGCATTCCTGATAAAGTTTGATACTCTTGGAAATAGTTGTCTTAACAAAACTCCGATTAATTTATTAACCGAGAATGTTGATTGGGCACCGGACGATCCTTCAGGTCCTTATAATATAGGTCCAAGTAGCGCGACTCACAGTGGTTGGGGTGTTAGTTATACATCTGGATTAACGTTTTCTGGTCAAACTTGTACTATAACACCTGTATCAGATAATGAGAAAGATAGAAAAGAGTTTTGTTTTCAAGTTAATAAAAACAAACTAATCTTTAATAGTGTTGAAGATTATGAAATTTTTAGGATTGATGGGAGTTTGTACAAAAAAGGAAAAGCAAAAGAGGTAATACAAAGAAAGGTGAAAAATCATTTAAAATTTACGTTCAATGATTAAAGCCTTAAAATTTTAAATTAAGCTTAAATCTTTCTTTACGTTTTCATTTGGTACTACAATTAGTAGATTTACAGGTTTATTAAGGGAGATAGTAATTGCTTATTTACTTGGTTCTTCAAATAAATCAGATGCTTTTTTTGTAGCATTTAGAATACCAAATTTATTTAGAGATTTGTTAGGGGATCAAGCTTTAAACAATGCATTTATACCTGCTTATGCACAATCTAACTATTCTAAAAGTTTTCTTTGGGGAATTTTAATTCAATTTTTGTTTATTGTTTTTATAATAAACTTAGTACTTATAATCTTTGCAAAACCTCTTGTTATGATAACTGCTCCAGGATTTATTAAAGAATCTCAAAAATTTCAATTAACTCTAACTTTAACATATATAACTTTACCTTCACTATTTTTCTTTTCGGTATCTGCTCTATTTTCAGCAGTTTTAAACACAAAAAGAAAATTTTTTTTAACATCAGCAGCCCCAAGCATAATAAATTTAAGTATTATTCTATTTGGAATTTTTTTAGACGTAAAAAAAGAAATAGCACTTGCTTTTGGATTTACTTTTGGAACAATAATTCAAAGCTTAATTTTATTTTTATTCTTAAATGAAAGATTTCAAAAACCAAACTTTAAAGATGAAAACTTTAGAACTTTTTATAAACTTTTGATTCCTGTACTTTTGGCATATGGATTTAATGAAATAAATCTTTTTATTAGTACAATCATAGCTTCGTTTTTTGGTGAAGGAACTATTAGCTATCTAAATTATGCTTTTAGAATTTTTCATTTTCCACTTGCTATTACAGGAATTGCTCTTTCTAATATTTCAATTGTAGATTTTACAAGTTCAAAGGAACCAAAGAGGGACTTAAAAAAATCTTTAAAACTTAATTTTTTAACCACAATTCCAATTATGATTATTTTTATTTTGCTATCTAAATTTATAGTTCAAGTTTTATACCAGAGAGGAAATTTTACTTCTACTGATACAGAGATAACTTCGATTGTATTAATAATTTATCTTTTAAGTTTGCCATTTGCAAGTTCTTCAAAAATTCTAACAAGTTACGCATTTGCCATAAAAGATATTAAAAGAGCAAACATTTCATTTATAATAGGAACGATAGCTGATATTTTAACTGCTATTATTCTTTCTTTTTTTATTGGATTTTATGCAATCGCTCTTGGAAATTTTACAAGTTCTCTCTTGAGACATATTTATTTAGTAAAATGCTATCGCTAATTGATTTTATAAACTCAGTATAATTTTTAAAATTTATGCCAAGTGGATCAATTGAAATAATTTTGAAATTGTTTTTTATGAAGAATTTAATCATCTGTTCGTCATAATAGCTCTCAGCAACCAAAATTTTATGTTTTGAATTAAAGGCAGCTTCTAAATCGCTTGGAAGTATATCTCTTTGTCCTTCTTTTATAAGAATTGCCTCAATTTTTAAATTGTAAGATTTTAAAAATGGTTCTAATGAAGTATGCAACAAGATAAAGCCACTTTTAATATTTCTTGATCTAACTTCATTTATACTATCAATTTCTTTTAGACTTCTGTATAGCTTTTCAACCTTTTCTTTTTGATAGTTTATATTGCATAGAGATAATGCATTTTCGATTTTTTTTATACTTTCTAAAATAAATTTTGGATCTGTCCATGAATGTGGATTTTTTTGTTCATCTTCCAGCAAATTTATTTTATGTTTCGATTTTATTTTTTTTGCCCATACTTCAAAATTATCGTTAATATATATAAATGCGCAACTATTTTGAACTTGTAAAACTTTCCTTGCAGATGGTTCAAAACTGTGAATATCAACAGGCTTGTCAATAATTACATCTGAGTCAACTCCAATATCATTTAACAAAAGCTTTATAGGGTATATTGAAACTGAAATCTTTTTATTTTCCACATCACTACAAGCTATTAAAATAATCAAAAGTTTTAAAAATTTCATAATCTCATCTTAAATACTAAAATTTTAAAGATAAACTTTAAAATTTCAAAGTTATGGAAATAAAAAAAGTAGCAGTTCTTGGATCTGGAACTATGGGTTCACAAATAGCAGCTCATTTGGCTAACGCTGGTATAAACGTAATTCTTTTAGACTTGAATAAAGAAATTGCTCAAAATGGTTTAAAAAGAGCTCTTGAGATAAATCCTCCTGCTTTTATGGATAAGAATTTTAGATATTTTATAAAAACTGGAGGGTTTGATAAGGATTTTGAGACTATAAAAGATGCTGATTGGATAATAGAAGCCGTTGTTGAAAATTTAGAAATTAAAAGAAATATTTTTGAAAAAGTTGAAAAATATAGAAAAAAAGGAAGTATAGTATCAAGCAATACTTCTGGAATTCCAATTAAATTACTTTCAGAAGGAAGAGACAATGATTTTAAAGAGCACTTTTTAGGAACTCATTTCTTCAATCCACCAAGATATATGAAGTTACTTGAAATTATTCCTACAGAATGGACTAAAAGAGAGGTTTTAGACTCTATTAAGTTATTTTGTGAGGAATACCTTGGGAAAGGTGTCGTAATTGCAAAAGATACTCCAAACTTTATAGCAAATAGAATAGGAATATTTTCAATTATGATGGTATTTAAATTAATTAGAGAAATGAATCTAACGATAGAGGAAGTAGATTTTCTTACTGGTGAGATAATTGGGAGACCCAAAACCGCAACGTTTAGATTAGCTGATTTAGTAGGAATTGATGTACTATACAATGTAGCAAAAAATTTAGGCATTCTACTTAAGGAAGATGAATTTAAAGATATTTTTGAAATTCCGGAATTTTTGCAAGAGATGGTTAATAGAAATTTAATTGGTGATAAAGTGAAAGCTGGATTTTATAAGAAAGAAGCGGATAAACGCTTTGTATTAGATTTAAATAATCTTGAATATAGAGAGCAAAAGCAAGTTAATATTCCGGAATTTATGCAAATTCAAAACATTGATAAACTTGAAGATAGAATAAAAGCGATATTTGAACTAAACACAAAATACTCTGAATTTTTAAAGAAACTCATTATTTCAATCTCTCTTTATAGTTTAAATAGAGTTGGTGAAGTTGCAGATGATATTTTAAACATTGATAATGCTCTAAAGTGGGGATTTAACTGGAAAGTTGGACCATTTGAAACAATTGATATAATAACCTCAGAAAAATTTGAGAAATTAGTAAAGGAATATGATTTGCCATCAAATAAGGAAATCCCGGAAAAATTTTACAAAGATAAAACTTATTATGACTTTTTTTCAAAAAGTTATAAACCTATTGAGAGAAGAAAAGAAATAATTGTAATTTCAGAATTAAAACAGAAAAATAAAGTAATTCTTGAAAATGCGGAAGCAAGTATTATTGATTTAGATGATGGAGTTTTATTATTAGAATTTCATTCGAAAGCAAATTCCATTGGAATTGGAACAATTCAGATTTTAAATACTGCATTAGATATTCTTGAAAAAGAAAAGAGATTTATTGGACTAGTTATAACAAATGATGATGAAAGAACATTTTCAGCAGGGGCTAATTTGGGATTAATTGCAATGTCAATAGGTGAGGGAGCTTTCGATGAGATTGAAAGAGCTGTTTCATCATTTCAGAAAGTAAATATGAGAATGAAATATTGTAAAAAACCCATTGTAGCAGGAGCTTTTGGAATCGCAGTAGGTGGAGGATGTGAGATATTATTACATACTCATAGGATTGTGGCACACTCTGAACTTTATACTGGACTTGTAGAAGTTGGAGTTGGTTTAATTCCTGCAGCAGGTGGAACAAAGGAGTTTACAATAAGAGCTTTAAGTTATCCAGAAAACGTCGAAAATTATGATGTTTTACCTATATTTAGGATTTATCTTGAGAACATAGGAACTGCTAAGGTTAGTTCATCTGCATTTGAGGCAAGGAATATGGGAATTTTAAGAGATGGAGATTTAATTATTTTCAATAGAGATTTTCTAACTTATTATGCAAGAAATACTGTAATTGGACTTTATAATAGTGGATTTAGAGGTTTTTATGGACCAAGAAGGGTAAGAATGTTAGGTTGGGATGGATATAGTGCAATTTTAGCAAGCTTAGTTAATCTTAAAAAAGGCAAATTTATAACGGAATATGATGCATTTATTATTGAAAAATTAGCTTATGTTATGACTGGTGGTCCAGATGTTGCACCTGGTACAATATTTGATGAATGGCAAATTTTAGAATTAGAAAAGAAAGCTTTTATTGAACTTGTAAAACAAAAGAAAACACAAGAGAGAATATTTTATTTCTTAAAAAATAGAAAGCCACTAAGAAATTGAGCCATGATTGAAAATATAAGGCAATTTTTAAGTAGTCACTTGATAGATTACAAGGATGGTATAGATATGCCTACATTTGTAATCAAAACTGAAGATCTCATAGATGTTATTAAAATTTTATATGATAAGTTTAACTTTAAAATGCTCGTAGACATAACTGCGGTTGATTGGTTAAACAAGAAACAAAAGCGATTTGAAGTTGTATATCATCTAAGAAATCTTGATGAAAACGTAAGAATTAGAATTAAAATTATGATTGATGAAAATGAAGAAATAGAAAGTATTACATCAATATATAAAGGAGCAAATTGGCTTGAGAGAGAAGTTTATGATATGTTTGGTATTAAATTTAAAAATCATCCGAATCTTGAAAGAATAATTCTTTGGGATAATTTTCCAGGACATCCATTAAGAAAAGATTTCTTTATTAGAACAGAGGTGCCACTTCCTGAAAATGAATAATGAGGATTGCAATTTTATCTGATATTCATGGAAATTTAGAGGCATTGGAAAGTGTATTAAAGGAAGTTTATAAAAGAAAAGTAGATAAAATAATATGTCTCGGAGATTTAATAGATTACGGCCCAAATCCAAATGAAGTTGTAGAAATTTCAAAAAGAGAATTTGATATTATTGTAATGGGAAATCACGATTATGCAGTAGTTGATGAAAGTATTATTTATGAATTTACTATAATTGCAAGAAATTCAATAAGATGGACCTTAAATGTTCTTGATGAGGATAACAAGACTTTTATATCTTCTCTTAAACTTGAGGAGAATTTTAGAAATATTCATATTGTTCATGCATGTCCAAAATACCCATTAGATTGGACTTATATTTTAAGCACATTTGAAGCAAGTTTGTATTTTGATTATGTGGAAAATCCCTTAACTATAATAGGACATACTCATATTCCAGCCATATTTGTAAAGAATTTTTCTAAAGTTGAGCATATTTTTCCAAAACCATTTGAGATTTATGAATTAAACGAAAATTATAATTATATGTTAAATCCAGGAAGTGTAGGACAACCAAGAGATAAAGATTATAGGGCAAGTTTTGCAATACTTGACTTAAATAAATATACGCTTGAAATAATAAGAGTAGAATATGATGTAGAGAAAACAAAGCGAAAAATTCTTCAAAACAACTTACCTCAAATATTAGCTTATAGATTAGAAACTGGAAGTTAATTAATGGCTTTAAAATTTTGAACTTGATTGAGTTTGTAGGAAAAACTCCGATTTATAAGCTAAAATATTTATCTCCATCATCGTGTGAAATTTTTGCAAAACTTGAATATTATAATCCTGCGGGAAGTGTTAAAGATAGGATTGCTCTATATATGATTGAGGATGCTGAAAAGAATGGAATTTTAGGAAAGGGTTCTTATATTGTAGAACCTACAAGTGGAAATACAGGTTTGGGCTTAGCACTTATATCTAATTTAAAAGGTTATAAATTTATAGCAGTGATGCCTGATAAAGTTTCACAAGAAAAGATAAATTTATTAAGAAGTTATGGAGCTGAAGTTGTAATTTGTCCAACAAATGTTCCACCTGAAGATGAAAATAGTTATTATCAAGTATCAAGAAGAATAGCAAAAGAAAAAAAAGCTTTTTATCCTAACCAGTATGAAAATCCTAATAATCCAAGAGCTCACTATGAAACAACAGGACCAGAGATATGGTACCAAACAGATGGAAAGATTGATGCATTCTTTGCTGGTGTTGGAACTGGTGGAACAATTTCAGGAGTTGGAAAGTTTCTTAAAAATATGAATTGGAAAATAAAAATTGTAGGAGTGGACCCAGATGGTTCTATATTATATGATTATTTTTATAGTAAAAAAATAGTTCAATCAAGAGTTTATGATGTTGAAGGTATTGGAGAAGATTTTATTCCAAAGACTTTAGACTTTTCAGTTATAGATGATTTTGTAAAAATTTATGATAAGGAAGCTTTTGAGATGACATTAAATTTGCTGAAGTATGAGGGTTTATTCGTGGGACCATCTTCTGGTGCAGCATTAGCGGGAGCCTTAAAATATATAAAAGACCATCCTGAAATTAAAAGAGCAGTTGTTATTTTCCCAGATGGAGGAAGTAGATATTTAAGTAAGGCGTTTAATGAAAATTGGTTAAAGGAGAGGGGTTATGTATAAAATTTTAGTTTTAGGAGGAGCTGGACAAGTTGGTCTTGCAGTTTGTAGAAAGTTTTTAAAAGAGGGTTTTAAAGATATTGTTATTTCTGGACTTACAAAAGATGAAGTTCTAAGAACTATTGAAATTCTTAAAAGTGAATTTAATGATGCAAATTTATCATATGAATATGGAAATATTTTTGTAAGGCAGACCTCAAAAGATAAAACGAAAGAAGAATCATTAAAAGAACTTGTAGAAGATGCTTTAGTAGAATTTAACGAGGAAGTTCTGAAAAATTCTTTTTTATACAACATCATAAGCAAGCATAAACCTGATATTATTGTTGACACAATAAATACCGCAACTGCGCTTGCATACCAAGATATATTTAAAGCTTCAAAAGAAATCTTATCATCAAAAGAAAATTTAGAATATAAGATATACAATCTTATAGCTTCAGCATCTTTACCTTTACTCATTAGACATATTCAAATATTATGGGAGAGTTTAGTTCAAAATGATGTAAAAATTTACATAAAAGTTGGAACAACAGGAACAGGTGGAATGGGCTTGAACATACCTTATACGCATGGAGAAGAAAGACCATCGAGAGTTTTACTTACAAAAACTGCTATAGCAGGAGCACATACACTTTTGTTATATCTATTATCAAAATCTTCACATTTTTCTTTATTATCAAAAACTTCTCAAAATAAGAGGTCTCCCATTATAAAGGAAATTAAACCTGCTGCACTTATTGCATTTAAAAACATAAGTTATGGAAAAATTTTTAAGAAAGGAAAAGCATTAAAGTTATATGACGAAACAAGAATTTATAATCTAAAATTGAATGAAATTTTTAACATTGATGAACTTGATTATGGATTTGAGAGAGGTATTATGGAGGATTTATATATTGATACAGGGGAAAATGGTGTATTTTCAATTGAGGAGTATAGAGCTATTACAAGTTTAAGACAAATGGAAGCAATCACTCCAGAGGAAGTGGCTGATGTAGTATTTTTTGAGGTTATTGGAGATAATACTTCTTACGACGTTTTAAGTTCTATATCATCATCCATAATGCATCCCACTTATAGAGCAGGATTTCTCAGATATAGGGCTTTGAAAATTTTAGAGGAATTAAAACAAAAGTATAACGCCAGAAGTTGGGCATTTGAGATATTGGGTCCTCCAAGGTTGAGTAAACTTATAATGGAAGTGGAACTTATTAAGCAAAACTATACTTTGAATGAATTTATAAATGAGAGAAATGAAAATATATTTAACAAATTGAAAGATTTTGTAATGAATAATGCCGACTTTAGAATGATTGCTATATCTATAGGAATACCAATTTTTATAGAGCCTGATAGTTTATTATTTGCCAAAAGAGAAATAAGAGATAAGCTTTGGGAAGGTGTATGGGAGATTAACCAAGATAACTTAAAGTTCTTTATAAATAACGAATGGATTGAAATTTCGCATGAGAACATAGAAAGATGGAAAAATAGGATTAGAAAAATTTTTCAAGAATTAGAAAAATTTGATTATTCTTCAAGATTCAATAGAAGTTATTATGATTTTCAATTTGATAGTGGAGATATTGTTGCTTGGGTATTTGAGAATGAAGATTTAGGATATAGAGAAAAAGTAAGATGAAATTTAAGTTCAATTTTAATAAGTTTTTGTGGGGTTTAAAGTGGGCGCTTTTGACGTATATAGTTATTATAACTATATCTATACCTATTTTGATTTATCTCTCAATTGGTCTTCCCTCTTTGGATGACATAGAGAAATATAAACCGCTAAAATCCACTAAAGTTTATGATATAAACAATAAATTGATTTATGAATTTTATGAAGAAAGAAGAGCACCTGTGAATATTAAAGAACTTCCAAATTATACTATAATGGCTTTTGTTCTTCTAGAGGATAGGAAATTTTACAAGCATTGGGGTGTAGATATTGATAGGATTATAAAGTCTATAGTAAAGAACATTCTTATGTTCAAAGTAAAAGAGGGAGCAAGTACTATAACTCAGCAATTGGCAAGGAATATGTTTCTTACTCAAGAAAGAACTATAACAAGAAAAATAAGAGAAATACTCTTGTCAATTAAGATTGAAAGGACATTTAGCAAAGAAGAAATATTGGAAAGATATTTAAATCAAATTTATATGGGATCTGGAATTTATGGAATAGAAAATGCATCTGAATATTACTTTGGTAAAAAAGCAAAAGATATAAATCCAATAGAAGCCTCAATTTTAGCTGGAATTCCAAAAAATCCTGCAAGATACTCTCCCGCTAATAATTACAACTTAGCATTAGAGAGAGGTAAATATGTTTTAAAGCTCTTATATGACAAAAAGATTATTACAAAAGAAGAATATCAAAAGTATAAGGATCAAAAACCCGAAATTGTTTATCATAAATCTCCTATAAGTTATGGAGGTATAGCACCCTATTTTATAGACGAAATTAGAAAATACGTTATTTCAAAATATGGAGAACATTTTCTATTTAAGGGTGGGGGGAAAATTTATACAACCTTAGATAGTAGAATTCAAGAGATTGCAAACAGAATATTAGATAGTATGCTAAATGTTTATGATAAGAAATATCCTACAAAGCCCAAATATAAGGATTATAATCCAAGAAGTAAGAAACTTCCTCAATATTTACAAGCAGCTCTTGTAGCGATAGATAATAATACGGGGTATGTTCTTGCTCTTATAGGTGGTAGAAATTATTATCACAGTCAATTTAATAGAGCTACTCAGGCGTATAGACAAGCTGGTTCAGCATTTAAAATATTTACATATGCATCTGCAATGGAAAAAGGTTATAATTCTACAGATATTGTTTATGATTTACCTATTTCAATAAAACAGAACAATGTTACATGGGAACCTTCTAACTTTGATAGAGAATATCTTGGTCCTATTCCAATATGGAAAGCTATTGCTTTATCTAAAAACTTGGCAACTGTAAGATTACTTATGGATATTGGACCTGCTTCTGCAAGCGAGATGGCAAAACGACTTGGTATTGAAACACCTATACCTCCATATTATTCGGTTGCACTTGGTTCAATTGATGTAACATTATTAGAGCTTACTAATGCATTTAGTACAGTAGCAAGCTATGGTATGAAGAAGAAACCAATGTTTATTCTAAGAATAGAAGATGCAAACGGAATTGTATTAGAAGAAAACAAAACTCAAAAAACAATTGTAATGGATTCAATAACGGCTTACTTAACAATAAATTTACTTAAACACGTAGTAAATGCAGGAACTGCTATTGAATCAAGAATAGTATACAAATTTGAGCATCCAGCAGCAGGAAAAACTGGAACTACAGATGATTATAGAGATGCTTGGTTTATTGGATTTACACCTGATATTACACTTGGGGTTTGGTTTGGTTATGATAGCACAAGAAGAATATTTCCTAACGCAACTGGTACATTATTAGCAGTTCCAGTCTGGTCATTAATTATGAAAGAAATTTATAAAGATAAGCCTAAAAAGGATTTTTATATTCCATATGGTGTGAAATTTGTTGAAGTTTGTAGAGTTTCTGGCAAACTTCCAACAAAAAACTGTCCAAGAATTTATGAACCTTTTAAAGAAGGTAGAGAACCAAAGGAAGTATGTGATATTCACAAAGATTTTAGAGAAGTTTCAGATACTACATTAGAAGATAAATTCCTAAGAAATCTTATTAACAATAGGTAAAACTTGATAGTTTAAAAGCTATACTTTAAAATTTTGAAACTTGCCAAAGGAGGGTAAAAGATGAGAAACCTTTTGATAACACTAAGTCTAATGATTGCACTGGGAGCTTGCGGTGGCCAACAAAAAGCAGAAGAGAAAAAGCCCGCTGAAACTCCAGCTACAACTGAACAACAACCTACCACAGATACAACCCAAGCTACTACAGATACGACAAATGCTGAATCTCACCAACAGGCTCCTGCAGGGGGCAAGTAATTCCCAAATGGGGTCCAAAGGACCCCCCGAAAATGTTATTTT
>JBDRXT010000029.1:0-14979 GCA_039803045.1 Caldifarciminota bacterium | reverse complement strand
AGTTATAGTTTTTCAGTATTATTTATCTCGGATTTAATAAGCTACTTGGTTTTAGTGTATAAGCGAGATAATGTTGATCTTTCAAAGCTTGAACCAGAAATTTATTCACAACGCACATAATAAGTATTTACATAATATTTTTTAAATTCGTTTGAATTATTCCTTATATAAACAGCATATTCGCCAGCTTCAAGAATTCTAACTTTCCAATTAACTTCACTAACATTTTCAGCACACTCAATGGGCTCCCCGATACCTTTTGAAATATATACAGCACTTGCCAAACATATATAATCAATTTTCCCACCTTCTATAGATCTTGAAATAACAAATAAGCTATCATTCACTTTTAAAAAGAACCTTATATTATAACCAGATTTTGGAACAAGTCTATATTCTGCTTCTTGGATCTTATAAACTAATCTTTTGCATTCTTGTTCACAAGAGATAATGAGGCTACCTGCGCTTATAAGTAGTATCAATCTTAAAAACATCCACATTTTCCTTAACCTCAAGACTTATAAGTTTTGAAAAATATTTATAGACAAGACTCGTATCGTTATAATAGCTAACATCTATGATATAAGGATAACCTTTAATTTTTGTAATTTTCTCTAAATCAGATTTTTTTACAATATCACCCATTAAGAACTTTACAAACGGATTATTTATTGAGAAAAATCCAAGCTTTTGTAAAACTCTCATATCAGCATCTGATTTTAGTTTTTTGTTATAATTTATAAAAAATTGGTTTTCAGCATTATTTGCCTCAACCTCCTTATAACAAATTCTTGAAACAATACTATCATTTTCAAAGCTAAACTTAATTTCATAATTACAATTACCCAAATTTTTTATAATTACTTTTGCCTTCAAATCTTTTTTCTTTTCATCAAATTTTTCAACAGGTTTCACATAACTATCTAACTTATAAACGTAATAACTTCTTTCGTTATGATCAACTCTATAAACACTATCGTTCGTTAGATCTAGTATAATTGACTTTTCTCCAGCATAATACTTCTCCATAAGTTTGCTTACAAGTCTTTCTCTATCCAATACAAGGTTTTCATCTAATCTATATTTATCTTGGGATATATAATGATAATTTACACCCTTTAGCTTCCCAATTCCCTTTAAGTATATTTCAACACTTTCAGCCTTAAAAACAACTTGCGAAAGTAGTAAAATTGCCATCTTTAAAATTTTAAAGCTATGGATCCTATTGTTTTGGCAATTGTACTTTTTATATTATCCTTAATTATAGGCTTTGAAATTATAACTAAGGTTCCACCAATACTACATACTCCACTTGTTGTAGCAAGTCATGCTATTGCTTCAATAATGGTTGTTTCTGCTATTGAATCAGCAGGTAGTGGCTCAATTATTGGTTTTATAGCTCTTCTCATTGGAACGATAAATGTTGTAGGTGGTTATTTTATAGCAGATAGAATGTTAGCAATGTTTAGAAATAAATAGTGTTAATAATTGTTAGTGAAAAGTCAAAATTCGGGAAAGATGGGGGATATGTAGAATATATAAAAGATGGTAAAAAATTTAGAGAAGAATTAATAAATGCTAAAGTTTTAAATAAAAATTTAAATTTTGAGTTTTTAAATCCTGTTCAAACAGTGTTTTATAAATTTTATAAGTTTGGTTCTGCCCTTGTTGCTACTCCTACATCAAGCGGTAAGACAATTTGTGCTCTTTACTTTATACAAAAGCATAAGGGATTTAACGTATATACTGTTCCAACAAAATCTTTAGCAAACGAAATTTATAAATTTTTTAAAAAGATTTTTCATAAGGTAGACTTAAGAACTGGTGACATTATTGAAGAAGCATATGAAATTAGTTCAAATTTAGTGATTTGTACTTATGAAAGTTTATTGTTATCTATAAGAAATAAAGGGTGGGGTTATAATGCAAGAGCTCTTGTAATTGATGAGATACACTTTGTTTTCTCAAACAGAGGTATAGCAATTGAAGAAGTAGTTGGATTTATGAAAGGTAAAGTTGATATACTTGGACTTTCTGCAACTCTTCCAAGATTTTTAGAAATTGCTGATTGGATTTCTGCAGAACTAATTATAAAGAGCGAATTTAGACCTGTTCCAATTATTAGATATCAAGAAAACCTAAATTTAGATTAATTTTACACTTTAAAATTTTCAGTATGAAAATTCTTGAATATAAAGCAAAAGAAATTTTCAAAAAATACAATATGCCTATACCTTATGGTTTTGTATGCAAGAGTTTGGATGATGTAGAAAATGCTCTAAGTAAATTAGATTTTCCTGTTGTGATAAAAGCTCAAGTTCCAGTAGGTGGAAGAGGAAAAGCAGGAGGTGTAAAACTTGCAAATGATTATCAAGAAGCTATTGAAAAATCAAAATATATACTAAGTATGAATATAAAATCTGTTCCTGTAAAAAAAATATTAATAGCAAAAGCAGTCAATATAAAAAGAGAGTTTTATATTGGAATTACACTTGATAGGAAGATAAACAAGCATGTAATAATAACATCAAAAGAAGGCGGAGTAGATATTGAGGAAATTGCAAAAACTAACCCTTCTGCAATAATAAAATATCCAATTGATCCTTTCTTGGGATTAAGAGATTATGAAGCAAGAGAAATTGCTTATTATTTGGTAGATAATAAAGAAATAGCTAACGAAATCTCAAAAGTTATAAAGAACTTATATAATGCTTATGTAGATTTAGAGGCACAACTTGCAGAAATTAATCCGCTTGTAATTGATGATCAAAACAAAGTTTGGGTTGTAGATGCTAAAATTCTAACAGATGATAATGCAATATTTAGAAAAAATTATATAGAAGATTATAGGGATATGGACTATGAAAATATTGAAGAAATTGAAGCGAAATCATATGGACTTTCATTCATAAAACTCGATGGAAACATAGGAAATATGGTAAACGGAGCTGGGCTTGCTATGGCTACGATGGATGTTATTAAGTATTATGGAGGAGAACCTGCAAATTTCTTAGATGTTGGAGGTTCATCAAATCCCCAAAAAACAAAAAAAGCAATGGAAATAATATTATCTGATAAAAATGTAAAAAGTGTGTTTATAAATATATTTGGAGGTATTACAAGAACTGATGATATTGCTCAAGGAATTATATCAGCATTTAAAGAGATAGAAATTAATGTTCCTGTTGTTGTAAGACTTACAGGAACAAACGAAGAAATTGCAAAAAAAATGCTAAAAGAAAGTGGATTGAATTTAATAATTGTCGATAGTATGTCAGAAGGAGCAAAAAAAGCCGTAGAAATGGCAAATAAATGAATTTAATAATATTACTTGGGATTATTTCTTTATTTGCAGATATCACGTATGAGGGAGCAAGAAGCATAATTGGACCCTACTTATTTATATTAGGTTCAAGTGCGGTTTTTGTGGGATTTATTGGAGGTTTTGGAGAATTTGTGGGTTATTTTTTGAGAATACTATTTGGGTATTTAGCTGACAAGACAAGAAATTATTGGTTATTTATGATAATTGGTTATTCTATAAACGTTCTATCAGTTCCATTATTATCATTTGCTAATAACTATACAATAGCAGGTATTTTAGTAACACTTGAAAGGCTTGGAAAAGCTATTAGAACACCATCAAGAGATACTATCATCTCATTTATAGGCTCTAAATATGGACAAGGAATAGCATTTGGAATACACGAAGCACTAGATCAAATTGGAGCAATAAGTGGCCCTTTATTAGTAAGTTTAATTCTATTATTAAGCAATAATAATTACAAGGTAAGTTTCTCATTTCTTTTTTTTCCAGCAATTATTTGCATTGCTATTTTAATCTTTACAGCTATAAAATATCCAAACCCACATTTTTTTGAAAAGGAAATTGAAAAGGAAAACAAAGAATATAAAAACATAAGAGTTGAAAAGAAATTTTGGATATATACTACAGCAATAAGTTTTGTTAGCTTTGGTTTTGTACACTTTACATTAATTTCATATCATTACAAGAACTTTAACTTGCTTAGCCCATCCAACATACCGATACTTTATACTATAGCAATGTTTGTAGATGCAATATCTGCTATTATACTTGGAAAACTATTTGGCAAATTTGGAATAAAAGTTGTGTTATTTTCAATTCTTTTATCTTCTTTTTCAAGTCCACTACTGTTTTTATCTAGTAATAAATTTTTAATTTTAACTTCGATTATATTATGGGGAATTGGTATAGGGAGTCAAGAATCAATAATGAAAGCATATATTTCAAACATAATAAAAAAGGAAGAAAGAGCTACTGCTTTTGGCATATTCAATTCAATATATGGCTTATTTTTGTTCATAGGTTCATTTATACTTGGCTATTTATATAATATTTCAATACTTCTTATGGTTTTCATATCACTATTATCTCAAATAATAGGCTTTGTCATCCTGCTAATATATGCTTTAAAATTTTAAACTATGAAAAAGTTTATTTTTTTAATGTTGTTTTTTGTAAGTTTAGCTTATGCTGAATTGAAGCTTGATGTTGCTTCAACTGTTATCACAAAAAATCAAAGTGCTATTATATATGCTTACAGTGATAAACCATCCATACTAAGTATATATGATAATTCAGGTAGAATGCTATATAGTGTTACAAATATTGGAACAAATGTATATAAATATCAACTTCCAAAACAAGGAGTATACATAATAATTCTCAAAGAAAAGGAAACTAACGAATTAAAAAAGTTTATTTTAGTTCTACCTTGAAATAACTCATAACTATCACAATAAAAGCCCAAAGTGGATAAAACAAAACTAAACTATAAGGACTAATTGAACCAAATAAAAAGCCAGTAATACTTAAAAAAATAGCTTTTGAAAGAGTTTTAGTTATTGAATTTAAAACATTTAAAATAATATAAATCAGAAACAAAATATATGCAAAAAACACAATTATACCAAACTTAGCAAGAATTTCTAAATAAAAATTGTGAGGATCTTTGAAATAGAAAACGTAATACTTAGGCTTATTCTCAAGTAAATATCGAAGTTGTCCTACTCCTACACCTAACCCTTTTGAATCCAAAAAATATTCAAAACTTGACTTATACAAATTTTCCCTTATTATCGTGGAAAAATCTTTTTTCGCTTGTAGTGTATTTAAAACTTTGTTCCTGATACTTGCATAAAATCTCAAAAATCTATCATCTTTAATGAGCTCAGGATAAGATGTAGTTTTTATATAGTTTAAAGTGTAAATTGAAGAAAAAATCGCAATGATAAGTAACGGAATATAAATTAAATTGAATTTTTTGCTCATAAGGAACGGAAGCAATATTGCTTGGAAAAATAAACCGATAATATTTGCCCTTGATACTACGTAAAGAATTATAAAAATACCCGAAAAAACTAAAGGTAGTTTCAAAAAGTAGTTTTTTATCATAAAGAAAAGAATTGGAAGAGATAAAATTATGTAAGTTGAAAAATCATTTTGATTTCCATAAAAGCTCGTAGGAATATAAACTTTTGAATAAACTATAAATGTCTCAAACTTATTATATACGTAATTTGATTTATGATATTGAGATGTTATAAGATGCTCTGCTGTTATAATTTCCCAAAAAGCTACAGCAATTGAAAAAACAAAAATAATAATCCAAATAGAAATAAGAATTTTTAAATCTCTTCTACTTTCAATAATAGCAAGTGAAATAAGAGAAAACAAGATATATACAGTTAAATTTGAAAGTTCATTTGAAACATATTTCCAATCAACAACCCACATTAAGCTTAAATATGCCCAAAATAACAGGATTAACAAAAACCATCCATATTTTACACAATCTTTTAAAAAATTAAAAAAAATCCCCTCTTCAATTAAAAATTTCAAAAGCAATAGAAAAATTGTGATAACAAAAAAAACCCTAAAAGGATATATAGCTATGCCCAAATCAATATAAACAGCTTGACCAATAAAACCAAAGAAAAATGTAATAAAATAACTAATTTTTAATAAGTTTGAAATAGACAAAAGCATATATAGAAAATGTTAAAGTATAAGATATTAAACAAGAAATAGAAGCACCTACCAATGATAATTCTATTATTAGAAATAACGATAAAAAAAACTTAAAAATTAGCGAAATTAATGAAATGATAAAAGGAATATAGGTTTTTCCAAGAATTACATTTACATATACCGCAATAATTGAAGATGGATTATAAATAGCGGTTGAAATGAGGAGAATTAAAGATGGCAAATAAGCAGTCGAAAACTCAGGCGTAAATACTAAATTTATAAATAATTTCCCAAATATCAAAAATGAAACTATTCCAAGAATTTGAAATATCCAAATTATAACAATAGATTGTTCAAGAACTTTTTTACCATCTTGAGAAAAGAATTTTCCCAAAACCGCAGTTATTATAAAAGAAAGTATAATAGAATTTATATCACCTATACTTACAGCAATTGAATATATTCCAAGTTCCTTTTTAGAATAAAATTTCTCAATAAGAAAAAAATCAACCCTATATAATAAGAATGTAGTTAAGGTTGATAGTGCAATAAACACTCCGTGTCTTATTATAATCTTAAGTAATTGAAAATTAACCCTAAAATTTAAAAACTTTAAAAAATTTGGAAATACAAACAAAAAAACTATAAAAAATCCCAAAACATTAGAAAAAATAGCAAGAGAAACATCTTGCTTGTAATTTAAAAACAAAAACGTAAAAACGAAAGTTAATATTGATGGAACATTTCTTATAATATTTACAAGTCTAAAATTATCAATCCCATATCCTAATCCTTCTATATAATATAAAACATTAGCAAACAAAAAAATTAGAATAATAAACATAAAATACTTGTAATGAAACAAAGAAAACAGATATAATAGTATAGGGAGGAAAAAAAGATTTAACAAGATTGCTAAGTTGAAGACTTTTTGAACTTGATATTTTAAATTACCTACAACATAAGAAAAGCTTGAAGAAAAAGTGGAAGTAAAAGCAAGTATTAAATTTAGTAAGTTAACAAAAAGAGCAACTTCACCTCTCCCCTCCGCTCCCAAAAATCTTGCAGTTATAACAATAGTCAAAAAACCGCATAATGAACCTAAGAATTTTAAAATAAATGAAGCAAAAATTCTTTTTATAATAGAACTATATTGCACTTTTTATCTAAATATTGATTTTGCAAATTTAAATAATCTTGAGCATCTATGGGTCTTCGTATTACTAAAACGTATTCATCTGCAATATCTTTTGAATAACTTTCAAAATTTTCAAATTTTTCACTAAAATGAAATTTGGTCTTAGGCCTTGAAAGAATATATAGCTTTAAATCCTTTACATTATAAAAGAAATTAACATTTTCTAAATAAGTATATCTCTTTAGTTGAACAATTGTCCAAATTCTTTTCTCAAGAACATCATAAACAACAGATAGAATAACTCCAAATAAAATCCCAATAAGTAAAGATGTTATTAATATCAAAGGTTTATTTGGCCATTTTGGCTTATAGGGGGGAACTGCATATGATAAAACATAAGCGGAAGATACAGTTTTTGCCATTGTTATTTTTCCATTTAGAATATAAGAAAGAATTGTATCCCTTTTCGCTAAGTAATTCACAATCTCATTATTTAACTTTGCATAATCTATGTCCTTTGTATAAAACCTACTTATTACTTCCCTTAAATAACTATTATTTGGATCAGAAATAAGTTTTCTAATAAAATCAGCAAGTGCATAAGAAGAAGATTGTGACTTAAACTCTAACATAAACATATAAGAGACAAGAGTTAAACTATCTAACCTTAGTTTATCTGCTATGTTTTTAAGTGAATCAATATTATAATCAAACTGTTTTAATAAATCTTCAAGTTGTTCTAAAGATAAATAAGCAATCTTTCTTTCTCTTTCTATTGTCCAATCTATGTATTTGTTTGCGATTGAATTAGCTATTTCGGAGGCATAAAACTTATTCTCATCAAAAACGGTTATTCTCACTAAATCCGTAATTCCTTCTTGATTAATAATAACTTTATGTTTAAGCCAGTAATCAATAGTTTTGGGATAATTTTTATAAACTATAGTTCCTTCTAATTCTCTGTCAATATTACTTATCTTTTCAAGTCTAAAAGCAAAAAGTGAACACCTAATCTCCTCATTAATCAGACCTGAACATAATTGAGATTTATTTTCAAAAACATAAATGCTATCATTTTTAATTTTTAAATTAAATTTTAAATCTTTTTTAATTGTATCAACAATTGTTTTTTTCATTTGAATTTTAAGCAATTCTTTTGGAATATTAAAATCCAGATTTACCCCTTTTTCTCTTAAAATATCACCACTAATTAATTTAATAACTTCAACTTCAGAACCAACCCTATCAACAGGTGTCATTGGTACTATTAACGTTCGTGATATTTCTGAAGCCCATCTTGGGCTCACTTCAAAAACATTAATTTTTACGATAGCAGTCGGATTGTATATAGGCTTGGTTATAAGAACATAAAAAATAGCTACAATAAGAAATACAAGAACTGACAAGAAAATAAATTTCCTTCTTTGCCATAAACTATAGATTATATCTAAAATTGAAATAAATTTCATAAAACTTTAAAATTTTAAATCATACAATTGAAAATAGCTTTAATCTTACCAACACTTCAAGGTGGTGGTGCTGAAAAGGTTTATATAAACATAGGAGAGTATTTCAAGTATAAACTAGAACATGAATTTGATATAATTATATTTAAGGACTTGATAGATTATGAAACATCGCTAAATGTTATAAATGTTTTAAGCAAAAATGAAAAAATAACAAAAAATTTACTCAAATTCTTAAAAAATCTTTACAAAATTTTGAAAAATTACGATATCATAATAAGTGGTCTTGAACTTGAACCAAATTATATAGCAATATTATATTCAAAAATTTTAAAGAAACCTTGCATATGTACTCATCATAGTCAAATAAGTAAACTAATAGATTTTGAACATAAGAAAAAAAAGTTTTTATATCAGTTTTTAAACATCTTAACACTAAGGTTTGCTAATATGAATATAGCTGTCTCAAAAGAAGCTTATTATGATATAATGAAAAATTACAAAATTCCAAAAGAAAAATGTATGTATATTTACAATCCTATTGATCTTGAAAAAGTAAGAAATTTAGCAAATGAAAGTATTGAAAAAGAGTATGAATTTATATTCAGGAATAAAACTTTATGCTTTGTAGGAAGACTTCAAGAATATAAAGGTTTGAAAAAAGTTATAAAAGCTTTAAAATACTTGGAAAGTTATAACTTAATAGTATTGGGAAAAGGCAATTTTGAAGCATATAATAAACATTTAGAGGAATTGAATTTAAAAGATAGAGTTTTTTATTTAGGTTTTAAAAGAAACCCATATAAATATATAAATAAGTGCTTTGCTCTCGTTCTACCTTCTGAATTTGAAGGTTTTGGATTGGTATTTTATGAAGCTATGGCTCTTGGAATTCCAATAGTAGGAAGTGGAATTAAGGAAACATTTGGAGAAAACAATGAATATGGAATTTATGCAAATAGTGTAGAAGAAATTATAAGTGCTATTAAAACATTAGAAAACCCAGAAATTTATGAGCATTATAGGAGGATTGGATTAGAAAGAGTAAAGAATTTTAAATTAGAAAAAATAGCAAAACAATATGAAGAAGTTATACTAAAAATATTGACTTAAACTTTAAAATTTTAAAATTGTTCAAAGAGATTATTAATATTCACTTCGAGAGGTGGGCAAAAAACTTAAATTTAGAAGAAAATTATTTTATTTTGTTAAACGATGATGATTTAAATAAATTCTTTGAAGAAAGGAAGAAATTAATGAATTCAAAACACTTGGATTATTTCAAAAAAATTATAAAGGGATTTTCTAGTTATTTTGAAGTTTTGGATATAAAGGAAAATAAGCTAAAGGTAAGAAATCTTATTGATAACAAAATATATGAAGTAAATACGAAAATAAAACCTACAAAGTACGATTTAATAATTTCGAGGGTTTATGAAACTGAAAATGAATTATATTTTTTAGATGAACTTACTTTAGTTTATCCATATTCATATAAGAAATACATTGATTTAAATGACAAAGCTTTTAATAATTACATGAGAATAAGGGCTATGAACTTGGAAAATAAGAAAAGTTGGGATGGTTTTATATACAAGAGGTATAATTGCATTGGAACAATAAATGATATGAAAAAATTTAAAAAGTTATTTAAAAAATTAAATTGCTTTACTCTTGTTAGAAATGAGATTATAATTTCATTAAGAGGGGAAATTGCAAAACATATTGAAAGAATGCCAATTCATATTGAAGATGAGGTTCATAATGTCATTATGGGTTTAATGAGTTTTTATAATCAGAAAGTTATTTTTGGCTTTACAAATATAAACTTAGCAAAAACATTTCTAGATTTAATAAATAATGTTTTCAAGATTGAAGGTTTTTATGTTCAAGAAAACAACGAATATAAGTACTTAGACTTAAATAAGGCTTTTAATATTGAATTTAAAGCAAATGCAATAAACGATTTTTATAATTCGAAAACTAATTATAGTGAGGAAGAATTTAAGTTTTATTATAACCTTGAGGCTCACTTTAAAGAGTTAAATGCAACTAACTTCTTACATATCTTTGAAAATGAAAGAATTAGAGAAGTTAATTGAAATTTACGGCATAAAAGAAGTATATTTACCTGAAGATTATGCAGATAAAAAAAGAGTTTTAAAATTATTTGAAGAAAAAATTAAAAATTGCACAAAATGTGAATTACATAGAAGTAGAACAAAATTCGTTTTTGGAACGGGAAATCCATATGCAAGAGTTATTCTTATCGGTGAAGCACCTGGTTTTGAAGAAGACAAAAAAGGGGAACCTTTCGTCGGAAAAGCAGGAAAACTATTAAATCAAATACTAGAAGAAATTGGCATAAATAGAGAAAGAGATTTATATATAACAAATGTAGTAAAGTGTAGACCTTTGAATAACAGAGATCCAAAAGAAATTGAAATTATGACTTGTAAGCCTTATTTAGATTTCCAGATAAAAGTTATATCACCAAAACTAATCGTAGCCCTTGGAAGATATTCAGCAGGATTATTAAGTTCAAGACCATTTGAAAGAGCTCTTCAAAATAGAGGAAAAATTATTGAAAGTATTTATAAAATTCCTTTACTTATTACATATCACCCTGCTGCTGCATTAAGAAATAACGACCTAATACCTATTATAAAATCCGATTTAGAAAAAATTAAAAGCATTTTATATGATTCTTGAATTAATTTTATTTTTTAAAAATCAGGACTTTTCGGAATTAGAAGAAAAAGGCTATAAATATTGGAACATTGAAAATTTAATAATTATCAGGGATAACGAATATATTGAAATATTCTCAAACAAAACAGGCTATATAAAACAAATGAATTATAACGTGAAAGATCCATTTGTAAGAATTGAATATTTAAATACGTGCCTTTATAATAAATTTAAAATTTCAATAAACGAAAAATCCGAAAGTTCAAAAAAAGGTCCAAACTTACTTATTCTAGAAATGAAAGAACTTGGAAATTATGATAGTATTGAATTTAAAATGAGCTTTTATAACTTAAATGAAGATTGTAAAATAAGGATTGTTCGTATCGAAAGCAATTTTCTCAAAAATCTTGATTTTACTGAAAAGGAGTATAAACCTAAATATTGGCAAATAAGTAAAAATAAAATGTGGCAAAATTTTGAATTTAAGCCAGGCACTATTTACAAAATAACAATAAAAGCCCAAGGAAATTATAAATTTTATATTGATTGTTTAGATTATAAGGAAAGAATAATAAAACTTAAGGATAACTCAACTATTGTTGATACTATTCCTGCTTATTGTTTCAAGCAATATTTCGTTTTTGTAAACGATAGTACTAAATTTGAAGAAATTAAGGGAGAAATTTTAGACACACTTAAATTTGTAATTTCATCTAAGAGCAAAAAGATATTCGTATTCAAGAACGTAGCTTATAATGGAAAATTGCTTATTTACGATAAAAATGGGAAACTTCTAATAAACACAATATTTGATGAAAATCCAAAAATATTTGAATTTGAAAAGCGTGGAAAATATTTAATAGTAATTCCAAACAAGCTTAGAAAAGAAGTAAGATTATGAGGATAGATAGCGGAGAAAGGAAAGGATTTATTATAAAAACTCCAAAAAACATAAGACCAACCAGTTCATTTATAAAAAAATCAATATTTGATACACTTGGAAATTATATTTTAAATAAAGAAGTACTTGAAATTTTTGCTGGAAGTGGTGCATTAGGTTTTGAGGCTCTCTCAAGAGGTGCAAAAAGTTGTATATTTGTAGATATTTCAAGAGGTTCAGAAAAAGTTATCCTTGAAAACATAGAATTTCTAAAATACAAAGATAGGGCAACATTCATAAGAATGGATGCTTTGAAATTTTTAAAAAACTACAATTACAAGTTTGATATAATAATATCTGATCCACCTTACAATTACGGGAATTATTCCCAACTACTAAAATTATCAAAAGAAAGATTGAAAGAAGAAGGTATGCTTATATTACAGCTCTCATCAAAAACCCAAATAAAAACAAACGATTATAAAATTTATAAAGATTATATTAAAGGTGAAACAAGAGTTTTGTTCTTATACTTTAAAATTTGAAATATGATAGAATTACATTTAAAAATTAAAGATATTGAAATCAAGGTAAATAAAACAATATACATTCTAGGAAGTAGTAATGATTGTGATTACGTATATTCAAAGCTTTCTCCCAGACACATGAGTTTCTCTTATATAGACGGTAAATGGATACTGAATGCAATCTCAGAAATAAAACTAAACGGAAATGCGTTTATTGGAAGAATTGATATAAAGAACGGAGATATTATAGAAGCAGAAGATCTACAAATTCAAGTTATTTTATATAAATTAGAGGTTCCATATTTTAGAATTATTGTTGGACATCATCCAGGTAGTATGATAAAAATTGAAAAAGGAGGTGTTATTGGAAGAGATGTGAATGCGGATTATGTTATTGAAGATGAACATGTTTCAAGAAGGCATGCAATCTTGAGTATTGAAAATAAAAAAGTTATATGGAAAGATTTAGAAGCAAAAAATCCTACTTTAATAAATGGCAAAGTTCAAAAAGAAGCAAAGGAATTAAGAAGTGGAGATGAGATACTAATTGGAAAGACAAGGCTAATATTTATTAATCCATCTGAAAAACCTGAACATGAAATTTACAAGAGACCTTCAAGAAGACCAATATTTGCACTAATAGGGATATTAATTGTTTTAATTTCCATTTTAATTACTTATTTTTGGACATCAAACAGAATAAATTCTTTTTATCAACATTATAATAGTGCAAAAGAGAGCTTAAATAAAGCTTTTGAAACTGACAAAATTGAAGAAAAGATAAGCTTATTAAAATATGCTAGGTATGAGCTTGAAATTGCTAGGAAATATGGAAAAAGTCTAGATTTAGATATACTTGAAAATCTAGCAGAGAGAAGATTAATCGCTTGGGAAAATGTTTTAAAAATAAAAAATGATTTACAAGGAGGTAATTTAAATCAAGCAAAAGAAAAACTTAAAAATTTAGAGGATATTCTTGGTGAAGATAAACTTTTTGTTGAAATTTATGGTCAAATATTAAGAGCTAAACTTATTAGTGAATTTGTAAGCACAGCAAAAGCACTACAAAAAGAAGGGAAATTTAAAGAAGCTAAGGAATTACTTGAAATTGCCCAGACAAAAATCCAAATTGATACACCTGATCTAACAAAGCCAAAAGTTCCAGGATTAGAAAAGAAAATTGAAATTCAATCAACACTTCAAGAACAAAAATATGAATTAAAACCTACTAAAATAAAAGAACTTTCAATAACATCTGATATAAAATTGGATATACCAGAAATAGGTAAATTTGATATAAAACCTGAAACACAAAAGCCCTTAATAAGTTCTGGATCAGTAAATTTTGTATTAAAGCTTAGGGAATTATATGAAGATAAAGCAGATTTAGAAGGAACAATTAGTTTAGCGAATGAAATCTTGAGAGACGATCCAAACAATGCAAGTGCAGAATTTTATATAAAAATTGCTCAAAAAGAAATTCAAGCATTACAACTTGAGAAAGAAGGAAGATATAAAGAAGCTTTAAATATTTGGTCAGATATCTTAAGATTAGATCCGAATAATGTAAGAGCTAAAAAGGCTATCGTAAGACTTGGAAGTAAAATATGATATTTTTAATAAGCTTAAGTGATTTTGAAATGAGTTTATTAGCAACAAGTTATATCCTTGTTCCATATAGTATGTTTAACATGGATAAAAGCATAAGAAATTATTCTTTAAATTTTCAAAGTAAAATTCATAATTCAATATTTAACGCTCTTAACCAACTAGGTGAAGGACAATATCATATAGTTAGCTATTCAATGCTATATTTAATTTCAAAATTGAAAAAAGACGAAAAATTAGAAGAATTTTCCTTAAGTGGTATAAAGAGTTTTATAGTAAGTGGCTTAAGTGTTTTAGCTCTAAAGTATGTATTTGGAAGAGCAAGACCATATACCTGGGAAGGAGAACTTTCGTTTAAACCATTCAATCTAAACAATGATTATCAATCATTTCCATCAGGTCACACAATTATAGCTTTTACGACAGCAAGCCACATTTCATCATACTCTAACAATAAACTCATAAGTTTTATAAGTTATTCACTTGCCACGGGTGTTGGAATAGCGAGAATTTATAAGGATCAACATTGGTTTTCTGATGTAATATCTGCAGCAACCTTAGGAATCATAATAGGAAGTAATATAAAATGAAAGTTATACTTCCAGCAGCAGGAAAAGGAACAAGATTAAGACCCTTTAGCTTATATAGATCAAAAT
>JBDRXT010000028.1:0-15115 GCA_039803045.1 Caldifarciminota bacterium | reverse complement strand
TTGATGAAATGGTAAGAAAGGGTATGATAAGTGCCCAGCCTATGTCTATAAATCTTGGAATAGCAAGTTTTGATTTTTCAGAAGATGTAATAAACGATTTACTAAAATCTAATAAAAACAGTGTATTAGGTCCATATAAAGTTCAAAACTCATATATTTATATTAAAGTTATAGACAATTTAGAGGATAACCCCAATAGCAACGAAATTAAGCAAGTAGTATTTCAGGTTTTACTTCTAAAAGAACAACAGAAATTTATGGATTCGTTATATAATGCTTTAAAGGGGAGGTATATAAAGTGAGAGATCTTGGAATTTTGATTTTAAGAGTTTTTCCAAGTTTGCTATTAATAGTTTTTCATGGCATACCAAAAATATATAAGCCTCACTATTCTCTTGTAGAACAAATGGGACTACCATTTCCTAAGCTTTTCACTTGGGCTTCAATACTTGCAGAAACTCTTTTCCCAATATTAGTAATAATTGGGTTATTTACAAGAGTATCTGCACTTATTGTAACAATTAACTTCATATTTGTTTTGTATTTCCAATTTTTTATAAAGAAAAATCCCATAATAAAAGCCGAATTAGCAATTATATATTTTGTAATTTATTTAACAATTTCTCTTGTAGGAGCTGGTAAGTATTCCATAGATAGAAAATGAGATTTTTTTATTTTTTAGGAATTTCGATCTCAATTTTAAATGCTCAAACTATAACTTTCAGATTTAGAGATATTTACACTTACTTTGGTGTAGAGAATGTAGATATTGTAGTTAAAGACCCAACTGATAAAATTATTACAATTACTACATCTTCACCAGTTCTAAATCTTAAAGTTTGGAAGCTAGGAAAATACGAATTTGAATTTATTCCTAAAAACTACAAGCCCCTAAAAACCTATTTTATCATAGATAGTAACGATGAAAATTTAAATGTAGATGTTTTGTTAGAACCGCTTGAAGTTCAAGACTTTAGTGATATGGAATCTGCAAATGATGATATTATAATAATAGGTTTTGTTTCGGACAAAGAGAGCTTAGAACCTGTGCCTAATGTAAAAGTAGTTTTTGAAAATCAAGTTTTATATACAGATAATAACGGTAAGTTTATATTAAAAGCGAAAACTTTCGATCCAATTGAAGATGAGAATACTAAAACTTATAAGGTTATCTCTAAAAGGGGAAACTTTAAGTTTTCAAAACAAGGATATAAGAGCTACGAATTAAGAAATTATGTTTTAGTTCCGGGTATAAAAATAATGAAAGTTGAAATGGAAAAAGGATTAGGTTATGTTTTTAATGATTATAAGCATGGCTTGATTGATAGGAAGGAAGATGAATATTTTATAAAAGATGGTTTTGTTTCACTTTCCAATGGAATTTATAATAGAGATAAAGTTTTGAAAATAAAGCAAGAAAATTCAATAAACGAGATAGATGTTATACCCTTGCCATTTTTTGATCCACCTTCGAGTATTAGAGTAGGAACTAATTGTTCTTGTACATCTTGTTCTAATGTTTCAGTTATGAGTTTGGAAAGTTATGTGGGAACTGGACTTGATGATGAGTGGATAGCAAGTTGGAATGCCATGAGTTTAAGAGCAGGTTCTCTTGCTTATAGAGCTTATGGCTCTTGGCATGTATTAAATCCAATAAATAATAACTATGATATTTGCTCTACTACTTGTTGTCAAGTTTGGCAACCAGATCAATATTCAAGTACTATAAATGCAGGAAGTTATACATCTGGTTTTGCTATTTCCCCATCTCCAAATAATGTATCAAGGGCTGAGTATTCTGCTGAGAATAACGGCTTAGTTGGACAGTTAAGTTGTGTTAATAGCTGTCCCTGTGGTGATGGATTCGCTGGGTCTCCTTGTACTGGATGGCCTTGTATAAGCGATAATGTATGTACTGGTCAAGCATGCTTTGGACATGGAAGAGGTATGTGTCAGTGGGGTACGAAGAGATGGGGAGATCAAGGTAAGTATTGGGATTGGATGGCAATTCACTATTACTCTTCAAAGAATTGGCATATTTCAACCCCTATGGGATTTTTAAGCTTAAGTGCAAATCCTACAAATGTTCAACCAGGTCAGACATTTACAATAAATGTTAGCATTTACTCAGGTACGGAAAAGCCTCATCCACAGATTATGCTTGGAGCAAGTTTGTATGATGGAGTTAATTGGATAAGTGATCCACCTAATGATAATAAGATAAATGTTCAACCAGGAACCCATACTTATTCAAGATTATTTACTGTACCTATGAACATACAACAAAAATGTTATGATTTAGTTGCTATGATTTGGTTTGATATAGATCAAAATAATTCTATTAATTTACCAACTGATTTACCTATTGATAAAATAACAAATAATTCGTACATATGTGTAACAGCTACTAATTTAAGTGAAATAACTATCGAGAAACTTAGGGTTATAGTTAAAAACTCGACTTTAACAGTGAGGGGAAATGGTAAGTTAACTATTTACAGGTCAGATGGAAGAAAAATAGCTTCAGATAACATATCTGGAATAAAAGAGTATAAGCTGAAAAGAGGAGTTTATATATTAAAGTCAGGAAATACTATAAAGAGTTTGAGCGTTTATTAAAGAGCACTTGAAGTTCCTATACGATTAGCACCAGCTAATATCATCTTAATAGCTGTTATTCTATCTCTTATACCACCAGATGCCTTTACTCCAAAATCATTACCAACAACTATTCTTAATAGTGCTACATCAAATATTGTAGCACCGTGTTTTGAAAATCCTGTTGAAGTTTTTACAAATTTTGCTCCACTGTTCTTTACAATTTCAGATGCAATAATTTTCTCTTCGTCATTAAGTAAGCAAGTTTCAATAATAACTTTCAAATTACCAAAAATTTTTGAAATTTCTCTTATTTCGTATTCCACGTATTTATAATCTCCACTTTTGAAAGCAGAAATATTCATAACCATATCAATTTCATCAATCCCTTGACTTAATAACCATTCTGTTTCATATAGTTTTATTTTTAAGGGAGTGCATCCTATTGGAAAACCAACAACTGAACAAATTTTTATTTTTTCACTATTTAACACTTCTTTAACTTTTTGGACAAAATAAGGGTTTACACATACTGCGTAATAATTATTTGAGATTGCTTGATTTAGAAAATTATTTAAATCCTCATATGTTGCATCTGGTTTCAAAAGCGTATAGTCTATATATTGGTTTATTTGAATGTTTGGAATTTCTCTTAAGTTTTCAATCTCTAGAAGCTTTTGCTTTGCAATTTCAATATAATTCATATCTTTAAAAAGATTTGAAATTTAAAACCTTCGTAATTTGGATAAAAACCAACATTTATCCTATCTTCTGGATAAAACAGGAATGAGTGAATAGCTGATATTAGATGGTTTGCAATAATTGAAAATCCGATTATATTTCTAAACGCTTTTATTGATCTATATTTTGATCGCAAATCTTGGTAATAAAAATACGTTTCAATACTGCTCCATTCCCAATTAGCACTTATATTATTTAGATCAATGTAAATTTTTTGAGCTTGTGGGTCATCAGGATATTTTCTTCTTGCCTCGTCATATAGACTAATAATGAAAAATTCTTTGCTATAAAAATCTTCTATTATTTGGTAAATTCTTGAATCTGAAAAATCATTGCAGTTAGAATAATTATAAGCCCATATTTTGTAATAAGTTTCAATTGAGTTAAGCTCTTTACTTTTAAACAAATAAGTAGAAATTAGAGCTATTTCAGAACTAAACATTAAGTAAGCACCTCTTTTATCAAAATCAAGTTGAGCCCATCCAGGAATAAGAAGTGATTTTAAAATAGGTATCATTTTTCTTTTGCTATTTCAATTAATTTATCTTTGTTATATGCATTCATTGATATATACCATTCAAGCAATTTTTGAGTTCTCTTTTCTCTTGGTAGTTGCAAGGGTCTTCCTCTTCCATCAAAAACTAATCCAACAACCCCACCCTCAACTTCCGCTATTACTTTTTTACCAGCTCCTTCTCCAACATCAAAATTACTGTATGGAATTAGAACAACTTTCGCTTTTTGACCTAGTTTTAATGGAAATACTTTGATTTCTCCAAATCTCAATTCCAAAACTTCTGTTTTGCCTTCGAAGTTTATTTCTGCTTTCAAAATTAATTTTTCCTCTTTTTCAATACCTCTTGGAGCAATACATGTTCCAAGTTTGATCAAACAATCTCTTTCAAATACTTCAAATGCTGCTTGTTCATTTATCGTGGACAATACTCCCAAATGCGGCATCATAAATATGCTATCAACAGCAATCTTTGTAATTCCCTCTGGCTGAAATGCATCAAGCATAATTAAGAACGACTGACTTCTTCTTGGAGCATGGGATAAAACACCACCAGAACCTATGATCAAGTTTAAACTCATCATATTTACTAATGTTCGTTCTATCTGTTGTTGTAAAGCCCTTGTAATATCACCTCTTATTTGAACACCTTTTAATTCACTTGCAAATAACTTATGTTGTTCAAGTGCAAGTCTTAAGGCTTCTCTTGATATTGCTTGCTCAACTATTAAATCTTCAAGTGTCATAGGTATTGTTGTAGGTCTTATCATTTTATTTCTTATTCTATTTCTAAGCTCGTACTCATCTATTTCAAATGGTATCCATTTTTTTATATTATCTAAACCTGCTTCAACCATAACATTAGCAATAGAATAACTCATACCAAGATTTGCTGAAACAGTTCTATTAAATTTACCCTTAAAAACACTAAAAACATCAGTTGTTGCTCCTCCAATATCAACTCCTAATACTTCTATATTTTGCTCTCTTGCAACTTTCTCAATTAACATACCAACTGCTCCAGGTGTAGGCATAATCGGAGCATATACCATTTCCATAAGTTTATTATATCCTGGAGCTTGCTGCATTACATGTTCTAAAAATAAATCGTGAATTTTTTCTCTTGATGGTCCTAAGTTTTCTATTTCTAATTGTGGTCTTATATTTTCTACTATATATAGAGCAGTTTTTTCTTCAAGAATTTTTCGGATTTCGGGAATAGCTTTACTATTTCCTGCATAAATAAGTGGCATCTTATATGATGATCCAAATCTTGGTCTTGGTTCTGCTGCTAAAATGAGTTCTGCAAGTTCTACTACATGCTTGACAGTTCCTCCTTCAGTTCCTCCTGCTAATAATATCATATCTGGTCTTAATCTTCTAATTAATTCTATCCTTTGATGTGGCAATCTATTATCGTTTATTGCTATTACTTCCATTACAATAGCACCTGCCCCAAGAGCGGCTCTTGCTGCACTTTCAGCAGTCATTTCCTTTACGACACCCATTACAAGCATCTGAAGACCCCCACCAGCAGATGAAGTAGAAACATAAGCATCAACATTTACAAGTTTTCCATTTTCTATAAATTTATTATTTGTTATTTCTTCAAGTTCGTTTATAGCATTTCTAACACCAATTGTAACATCCTCAAATGGTTTTTCTACTGTAGTTGGGGCTTCTCCTCTTGCTATTAATCTATAACCTTCTTCTTTTTTCTCTATTAATATAGCTTTTGTTGTTGTACTTCCGCAATCAGTAGCTATTATCTTTTTGTGCATTCTGTAAATTTTAAAGCTTCAATATTTACTTTTTGCAATAAATTAACTTATGCTTTAAAATTTTAAAACTTTAGGTTGGGACGTCGTCTAATTGGCAGGACACCGGTCTTTGGAGCCGAGGGTGGAGGTTCGAGTCCTCCCGTCCCAGCTTCAAATAGAAAACTATGAAAGATACACTAAATTTACCCAGAACTAACTTTCCAATGAAAGCTAATTTACCACAAAGAGAACCAGAAATACAAAAATTTTGGAAAAGCATAAATTTATTTAAAAGATTGGCTTATGAAAGGAATTCTGAAAGCTTTATATTACATGATGGTCCTCCATATTCAAATGGTCATATTCATCTTGGACATGCTGAAAATAAAATTCTAAAAGATGTATTTAACAAATATAAAGCTTTGAAAGGTTATAAAATCCCGTATGTTCCAGGATGGGATACACATGGACAACCAATTGAAAATGAGATAATAAAGAGAGATAAAGAAGTTTCAAAATGGATAAATGATCCAGAGAAATTTAAAGACATAGATATAAAGCTTAAAATTAGAGAAAAATGCAGAATTTTTGCAAATGAATGGCTCAACATACAAAAGAAAGAATTTGAAAGGATTGGAATAATTGGTGAATGGGATAAACCTTATATTACAATGGATAAAAATTATGAAGCAGCCGAATTAGAAATATTAGCATATCTTGTAGATAAAGGATATATTTATAGGGAAAGAATGCCAATACATTGGTGTTATCATTGTAGAACTGCGTTATCTCTTGCAGAAATTGAATATAAAGATAAAGAAGATCCTTCACTTTACTTTTTAGCAAAGCTTTTAGATAATGATCTTTATATTTTGGTTTGGACAACGACACCCTGGACAATTATCTCAAATAGAGCATTTGCATTCTCAAAAGATGTAGATTATGTAATTGTTAAGCATAGAAATAAAAATATAGCACTTGCTAAAGATTGCTTATATGCATTAGATGGAGATTATGAAATAATAGAAGAAGTAAAAGGAGATTACTTTGAAGGTAAAAAGTTTATTCATCCACTTTTTGAAGATATTATATCTCCAGCAATATTTGGTGATTTTGTAAACACAAATGAAGGAACTGGAATTGTTCATATAGCTCCAGGACATGGAAAAGAAGATTACGAAGTTTCAAAAAATTATAATTTAGAAGTATTTTCTCCAGTTGATGATTTTGGTAAGTTTACAATTGAAGCTGACAATCAAACAAAACACCCGTTAAATCTAAATGGATTAATATATTATGAGGGTGGGGAGAAAGCAATTGAGAGACTAAAAGAGAAAGATTTGTTTTATAAACTTGAAAATATAGTTCATAGTTATCCATTTTGTTGGAGATGTAAAAATCCGTTAATTTTTAGAGCTACGAGTCAATGGTTTTTAAATCTTTCACATAATAATCTAAGGGAAAGGGCCTTAAGTAGTATTAATAATGTTAAGTGGTATCCTAAGGAAAGCATTAATAGAATTTATAATTCTGTAAAAGAAAGACCAGATTGGGTAATTTCAAGACAGAGAGTTTGGGGTGTTTTTATTCCATCTATTAAATGTTTAAATTGTGGTAATTCTATACTCGATAGTAGAATAATTAGAAATGTTTCTAAATTAACAAGAGAAGAAGGTTCTGATGTATGGTTAACGAAACCCCTTGAATTTTTCTTGCCAGAAGATTTTAAATGTCCAAATTGTAATTCCAATAAGTTTGAAAAAGAATATGATATTTTAGATGTTTGGTTTGATTCTGGCTCAACAGGACTAATTGTATTACAAAGTCATGATCATTTAAGATTTCCTTCTGATGTATATCTTGAAGGTTCTGACCAACATAGGGGTTGGTTTAATGCATCTTTGATTTTATCAATAGCTCTTAAAAATGAACCTCCATATAAAACTGTAATTACACATGGTTGGACATTAGATGAAAAAGGTAGAGCAATGCACAAATCACTTGGAAACGTTATTTCACCACTTGAAATAATAGATAAATATGGGGCGGATGTTTTAAGACTATGGGTAAATTCAACAGATTGGAGTGAAGATATAAAACTTGGAAATGAAATTTTAAGCAGAATAATTGATGCATATAGGAAAATAAGAAATACGTATAGATTTATGCTATCAAATCTTTATGATTTTTCAAGAGAGGACTTATTAAGTTATAATAAACTTTTCTTAGTTGATAGATATATATTGCACAAATATGCAAAACTTATCATGGAAATTGATAAGTATTACGAAAGCTTTGAAACGCACAAGATTTTCAGAATTTATTATGATTTTATAAACAACGACCTTTCAGCTTTTTATTTAGATATCACAAAAGATAGATTATATACTTATAAGGCAAATTCTATAGAAAGAAGATCTGTTCAAACTGCTATATATATAATGTTAAGAGGGTTGTTAATAGTTTTTTCTCCAATCTTATCACATACGTGCGAAGAGGCATATCAATACTTACCATTTAAAGATTTTGAAAGTGTTTTCTTAGAAAGTTTTCCGAAAGTTGAAAATTATTGGATTAATGAAAAGTTAAATGAGGACTTTAAAAAACTTCTTGATATAAGAGAAAAATCACTCATTGTTCTTGAAAAAGCTAGACAAAATAAATTGATTGGTTCAAATCTTGATGCGATACTATATTTAAACACTGATGATGAATTTTATAAAATGTATGAAAGTGAATTGAAAGAGATAATAGGAGTTTCACAATTAGCATTCAAAAATCTTGGTGATATTAAAATGAATTTTGATGGTTTAGAAATTGGGGTTTCTCATTCTCCTGGTAAGAAATGTGAAAGATGTTGGATGTGGTTTGAAGACTTAGAAGATAGCATTTGTAATAAATGTAAGGCGGCTTTATCATGAGAATAACGAGAGTTTACACTAAACAAGGTGATGATGGAAAAACTCAATTAGTAGATGGAAGTAGGGTTTACAAAGATAGTTCAAGAGTTTGTGCGTATGGCGAAATTGATGAATTGAATAGCTTTTTGGGTTATTTAAGAGGTATTGTAAAGAATATAGAAATTGAAGAAAAATTAAGAATAATTCAAAATGATTTGTTTATAATTGGAGCAGACTTAGCAACTCCATTAACATTTGAAAGAGCTTTAAGATTAAACGAAAATAAAATTAAGATAATTGAAAACTGGATAGATGAATATAACGATAAACTTGAACCATTGAGGGATTTTATACTTCCATATGGAAATGAAAAAGTTTCTATTTGTCATATATGTAGAACAGTTTGTAGAAGAGCTGAAAGAAGTGTTGTAAAACTTATGAGGGAAGAGGAAATAAATAAGAATATTTTGATTTATTTAAATAGGCTTTCTGATTTTCTCTTCGTTTTGGCAAGGTATATTGCAAAAATAGAAAAAATAAATGAAGAATTTGTAAGCTGGGAATGAAAATATTGATAATATCTGATACCCATATACCATTTAGAGCGAAATCTCTCCCAAAAGCAATATACGATGAAATAGAAAGTTCAAATCTAATAATTCATGCTGGAGATTTTGTAAGTTTTGATTTTTATAATGAATTAAAAAGTTTAAAAAGTATTATTGCTGTGTATGGGAATATGGATGAAATGAAATTATTAGAACATCTAAAAGAAGTTGAAATATTTCAATTAGAGGGATTTAATTTCGGATTATTTCACGGAATTGGTCCCCCTGTTGGTTTAAAAGAAAGAGTTTTAAAGAAATTGAAAAACTATTCTAAAAATCTTGATGTTGTTATTTTCGGGCATAGTCATATTTCATATTATAAATATGAAGATGGAATTCATATTATAAATCCAGGAAGTCCAACTGATACTTTTTTGGGGCATAAGCGCACTTATGCGATTTTAGAAATAAAAAATAATCAAATTTATGTTCAAATTAAGGAAATTAAATGAGGTTACTTATATTGAGTCCTTGGGAAAATGATTGGAGCAAAGATGTTTTAGGTTCTCCCAAAAATTATTATTTGTTAATTGAATTGAACAAGCATAAGGATATTGAAGTGGATTGGGTGTATATTGGACAAAATAATTATAAACAACTTGATAATGTGAATTTCTTGAAATTTAATGATTTTAAATTTAATAAGGATTATGATGTTATTCTGGGATTTTCTTATCAATTTCATAATCTTGCTCTTAAATTGTCAAAAAAATTAAATGCTAAATATATAAATAAGCATTTTGGTGTCTCAATAAACCCTATTGTTAAAGATGTAAGAAATATCTTAGTTCAGATTAGATACAAGAAGTTGTTTGACTGCTTTAGGAAACAAGCCGATTTTTATATATTAGAAGAAGATGGAACAAATGGAAAACTAATGCTTTTACTATTTAAAGTTCCGTCATATAAAATAAGAGTAAATGAACAACCAAAGCCTGATAATGTGATATTTGAACCAGTTTATAGAAGGGATAAATTTATAAATGTAGGATATTGTGGAGCCATTTCAAAGTATAAAGGTGAAAAAATGATTTTAGAAATTTTTAAGCAAATTCTAAGGAATAAAAAATTACACTTGATATTGCTAGTAAAGGGTTTTAATAAAAGAATTTTAGAACTCTCAAAGTTATATGATAATTTAACAATCTTGGAAAATTTTAGTTATTTCCAAACATACAAATTTTATTCATCAATTGACTTTCTTATAAACCCTGTACACTATGGAAATATGACACTTCCTACTGTTGAAGCATTTAGCTATGGCAAACCTGTTATTGCTTTTGATTTATCACTTTATACTAAAATTGTTCATTTAAAAAATGGTATTCTTGTTAAGCCTTTTGATATTAAAAGTTTTGTAAATTGGACAAATGAATTAGTAAACAATAGATTATTATTAGAAGAGCTTTCAAGGAATGCTCTTGAAACTTCAAAAAGTTTTATAAAATTTTCAGAATATATCAAAAATGAGGTTAATTTTATAAAAAGTTTTTCTTAGTTTATTACCTAACTTTACTACCTTCTTTGACATCCTTATCAACGGTTAATAGAGCTGGTTTTTCACCTGCTGCAAGAATCATTCCTTGACTTTCAATTCCCATAATTTTCTTTGGCTTTAAGTTATATACAACAATTACTTTTTTATTTATTAGATCTTCTGGTTCATATTCTTGACCAATACCTGCAACAATTTGTCTTTCTTCATTTCCAAAGCTTACTATGAGTTTTAGTAATTTATTTGACTTTTCAACTTTTTGAGCACTTATAATTTTGCCAACCCTTAAATCAACTTTTGAAAAATCTTCGTAATTTATATATTCCCTTTCAACTCTACTATTTAAAATCTTAATAATTTCCTCAATTTCATTATTTTCAATCTTATTGAACAAATTGCCAATTTCCAAAATTTTTATTCCTCTTAAACTTTCGTCAATTCTCTTTGAATCATCCCAACTATATTCACTTATTGAGATTGCGCTTAAGACCTTTTTTGCTGAAAATGGAATAAATGGTTCAAATATAATTGAAACTGATCTTATCATTTGAATTGCATTAAAAACTAATCTTCTTGCTTGTTTTTCATCATATTTTATCAAGCTCCAAGGCTTATACTTATCTAAATATGCATTTATAAAGTCAAGTGCTGAAATTATTGTAAATAAAGCTTTTCTAAATTCAAATTTCTCTAAATGATTTTCAACTTCGTAAATAAACTTTTTAAACTCCTCAAACTCTTCAAAATTTTGAGCTTCAATATCAGGAATTTTCCCATCAAAAAATCTCGTTATAAATCCAAATGTTCTACTCACTAAGTTACCGTACTTGTTTATAAGCTCATTATTCACCCTCTCTTTGAACTCATATAAATTAAAATCACTATCTTTATTTTCTGGCATTATGTAAGCTATAAAAAATCTTATATAATCTGGATTAAATCTATCTAATAGTTCATCTACCCAAAGAGCCCATTTTCTACTTGTAGATATTTTTTCACCCATCAAGTTTAGAAACTCGTTAGCTGGGATATCTTCAGGAAGATTATAAGAACCTTCTGCCATTAACATTGCAGGCCAAACAATAGCATGAAATACAATATTATCCTTTCCTATAAAATGAACAATTTTTGTATCTTTATTTTTCCAATATAATTCCCACTTATCCTTATTCCATTCAATTGTAGAGGAAATATATCCAATTGGTGCATCAAACCACACGTAAAGAACTTTATCTTTTGCTTCTTCTAATGGAACTGGAACCCCCCATTCTAAATCTCTTGTAATTGCTCTTGGTTTTAAACCCTCTTTTAGCCAATTATTTACAAAATTTAAAACATTCTCTTTCCATTTCCCTTTTTTTGATTCTATGTACTCTTTTAGTTTATGTTCAAATTCGTTTAGCTTGAAGAAATATTGAAAGCTATTTTTTAAAACTGGCGTTTTTAAGCATAAAGAACATTTGGGTTCTTTTAAATCAGTAGGTTCAAGCCATCTTCCACATTTTTCACATTGATCTCCTCTTGCTTTATCATATCCACAATATGGGCAAATTCCAATAATATACCTATCTGGTAAAAACATTTTATCATTTTCACAATAAAATTGTTTTACTTCCCGCTTTTCTATGTAACCTTTATTGTAAATTTTAAGAAAGATTTCTTGAGATAGTTTATAGTGAATTTCTCTTGTGGTTCTTGAAAAATTTTCAAACTTAATTCCAATTCTATCAAATGTATTCTTTATGTTCAGATGATAATAATCTACAAGTTCTCTTGGGGTTTTGCCTTCCTTCTTAGCACTTAAAGTAATTGCTACGCCATGTTCATCTGTACCACATATATGAACAGCATCTCTCCCTTTTAGTTTTTGAAATCTCGTATAAATATCAGCTGGCAAATATGCTCCTGCTAAATGTCCTATATGCAAAGGTCCGTTAGCATAAGGCAAAGCACTTGTTATTAAAATTCTTTTGGGCATAATCAAAATTTTAAAGTTTTTAAAAAGCTTTCTGATTTTAATCAAATTCTTTTTTTAATGGTCTTCTCATTAGCAAATTCATACCTTCTAAAGCGCTAATTTCATTTAATAATACTTTCTTCATAACTCTTACAATTGGCATATCTATGTTTTTTTGCTTCGAGATTTCATAACAAAATAGAGTTGTGTTTATACCTTCCGCAACCATATTTTTTTCTTCTAATTCTCTCTTTATTTCGTCTAAATTATATCCAAGACCAATTTTATAACCTACAAAACGATTTCTTGAATACTCTGAAAATGAAGTAGTTATTAAATCACCAATACCACTCAATCCCATAAATGTTATTCTCCTTGCATTAAAATAACTTCCAAACCTCACCATTTCAACAAGTGCTCTTGTTAGCAGACTTGATTTTGCATTTAATCCTAAATTCAACCCATCAATAATACCACTAGCAATAGCATAAATATTTTTTAATGTTCCACCAATTTCAACTCCAATAACATCATCCCAAATATATGGTCTAAAATAATTATTAAAAAATGCTTCCTGAAATAATCTAGAAATTTTTTGGTTATAACTTGCTATAACGGTAGTTGTTGGTTTTTTTTGTGCAATTTCAATTGCTATATTAGGTCCAGAAATGATTGCAAAATTTTCATTTCCCATTATCTCTTTAAATAATTCGCTTTTGAATTTTAAATCTTGAGTCAAACCTTTAGTAGCAATTAAATAAGTTTTTTCTCTATAGTTCTTAATTCTTTCTAATGTTTCTTTAAAGGCAAATGAAGGAACTGCTATTATTGCAAAATCAAAATATTTCATATCTTCTAATTTTAGCGTAAATTCGATTTCTTTTGGAATTTCAATTCCCTTCTCAATCCTTTGACTTTCTAATCTTTTTAATTTTTCATCATTCCTTACAAAAACTAAAACTTTGTGTTTATTGTCGGATAATATTTTTGCTAATGTTAAACCCCAAGAACCAGAACCAATTACAAAAAACTTATGCATTTCTTGCCAAGTTTATTATAACCCTAATATATCTAAAGGCTTTCAAAAAATCAGTTTCTATGAATTTAACTTTATTTCCATCTATTCTTTCAACAATAGGAAGAATTTGTACAATATCTGCCATATCAGTCTTTCTGAAAGTAATTTCAATTTCAAATTTCCTGGGCATTTCAATGGGTTCTATTTTTTTACTTAAAGCTCTTTCAATAGCTTTTAAATAATCATTATATACGTCTTTTGGATTTCTTAACCTTACAGAATTTCTTGAAATTGAATATTTTGTAATAACAAACTCACAATTATTGAAAACATTTTTACACTCCTCATATAGCTTGTCATCTCCACTAATTAAGCCAACTGGAACATTATAGTAACTAGCTATTAATCCATTAATATATGCTTCATTTGCTCTTTTGTTATTTATTTTAATCTCGGAAATTGTAAATGAGCTATAAGTATGATCTATAAATCCACCAATTGTATTTGCACTTGAATGATATCCTATAAAAAATGCATAATCAAAATCTGAACTTATTCCTTCCATCATAGATAGTAGCTTTGGAGAACCACTAATTAATTCAATATCCAAATCTAAATCAATAAAACTCAAATTGTCCATATTCCAATGTGCGTCATTTACAACTATCCTATTAACGCCAAATTTTTTTAAAGCTTTTACAATTTCTTCAAGTTCTCTTTTCATAAAATACAATCCCTCTTTATACTTTTGGCTATGGGGGTCAGTTTGTGATATAGATGATATTCCACTAATTCCTTCCATATCTATTGAAATGTAAATATTCATATGAAAATTTTAAGGCTTAAAACTAGCTTTAAAATTTCAAGGTGTTATATATTTTATTATCATCAATTCTAAGGGCAGAGATAGATGGACCAATAACTCCAGTAAGTGCAAGTTATATAAAGCGAGTTATTAGAATTGCAAATGAAAAAAATTATGAATACATTTTGTTAACTATAAATACACCTGGTGGACTTGAAAGTTCAATGCGGGAAATTGTAAAAGAAATATTAAATTCAAAGACTAAGGTTATTGCTTATGTATATCCAAGTGGTTCAAGAGCAGCATCTGCAGGTGTATTTATCGTTTTATCCGCTCATATTACAGCTATGGCTCACGGTACGAATATGGGTTCAGCAAGTCCTGTTTCATTAACTGGTGGTTTGGATTCAATTATGCAAAAGAAAGTTATGAATGATGCTAATGCATTTTTGAAAAGTATATTAAAAACAAGAAATAGGGATGAATCTTGGGCTGATAGTTTTGTAATTCATGCAAGATCCTATTCATCAGAAAAACTAAAAGAAGTAGGCTTGATAAACTACTTAGTAGATGATGTTAATTCTCTGCTTGATAGTATTGGAGTTAAAGATAAAGTTATTGATAAAGTTGAGATGACGTTTAGAGAAAGAGTTTTGGAAAGAATAGCAGATCCAAATATTGCTTATTTTCTTCTAATTATTGGCTTGTATGGAATTATA
>JBDRXT010000027.1:0-15275 GCA_039803045.1 Caldifarciminota bacterium | reverse complement strand
CAGTAAGGTTTAAAATTTTAAAGCATAGGGTGAATGGGTTTGTATTAATAAATAAACCCAAAAATTACACATCATACGATGTAATAAGAATTTTGAAGAAAATTTTAAAAGTAAAGAAAATAGGTCATACTGGAACGTTAGATCCATTTGCTGAAGGCTTGTTAATAATAGGTTTAAATAAAGCTACGAAATTTATTCAGTTTTTATTGGATTTACCTAAGGAATATATTGCGAAAATAAAATTTTCTATAGAAACAGATACGTTAGATGTTGATGGTGAAATAGTTAAACTAGATGAGAACTTTAAGTTAAGTGAGAAGTTATTAAATAATGCAATTTTAAGTTTTCCAAGAGAATACGAACAAATTCCACCAAAATATTCTGCTAAAAGAGTAGAGGGGGAGAGGGCTTATGAATTAGCAAGAGAAGGAGAGGAGTTTGAACTAAAACCTAAACTTGTTAAAATATATGACTTAAAAGTTTTGCAAATTAATGAATATGAAAATACTGCTGTTGTTTACCTTAAAGTTGGTAGTGGTTTTTATGTAAGGAGTTTTGCAAGAGATTTAGCAAGTTTTTTAAATACAGTAGCTTATTTAATAGAACTTAAAAGAATTGCTATTGGTAACTTTAAATTAGAAGATGCTAATTATTTAAATGATAGTGAGTTTAAGCTTGTTGAGATAGATAGAGCACTTTACTTTATGGAAAAAATAGAAATACTTGATTGCAAAAAATTTAAGAATGGTCAAATGATGTTATATAAGTATAATAATGGAGTTTATAGAGTTTATTGTGATGGAGATTTTATCGGTGTTGGAAAAGTTGAAAATAACATTCTAAAACCATTAAAAGTGATAGTAGATTGAAATTTTTATTTAAGCAAAACAAAGTTCGTAAAATTTTAACTTGAAAGATTTTTTGCTTAACTTTAAAGTAGTTTTTAGATCGCTATTTTGAAATAATTTATAGCCAAGATATTGTCCTTTTCTTGAAGTTATAAACCATTCTTGAAACTGGATAAATGAACTATCTTCAATTTCACTTAAGAACCTAAGTGAATAATTTCTTAAGTTTCTTTCCAAATCCTTTAACCAAATTTTATGTATTGAACGCTGGCTTTGCCAAATTGGAATTAATACGTTATAATTTAAACAAATGGTAGAGATAAAGTTTCCAAATCCATATATTACCAAATTTCTTAAATTGCTATAAAAGTCTAAGTTTATTTCTTCATTTGCATTTAAGATATAACCAAGAGCATAGACTTTGTAAGTAAGGACAATTAATGATTTTATATTTTTTACATTCTCTAAAGGCATAAAACTACATATTTGATTTTTATATGCGTCCACCCATTCATTAACAACACCGAGACCAACAAATGGAATAAACTTGAAATTAAAAACTTCTAATCCTGTTTTACTATAAAAGTTCTTCACTATTTCTTGAAAATTCAACTTTAAGAAAATATAATATTCTTTTATTTTTGCGAGGAATTTCTCATCTTCCCAATTCATTATATCTTCCCTATTAATTTCTCTTTTAAAGCGCTCCTTATACATATTCAAAATTCTTGGGAATTTAATAATATAATTTTCCCTGCTTTTAAGAAATGTTTCAATTGGTTCAAAATCTATCATTTTTCAAAAATTCTAAAATTTTCTGGGAACTAGAATTATAACAGCTTTTTATTCTCTCTGGATGCCATTGAACTCCAAAAATCAAAAGCTTCTTATGAAAAATACCTTCAACTATTCCATCCTCTGAAATTGCAAATACATAAAAATCTTTGGGAACATCTTTGATTGCTTGATGATGCCTACTATTTACAATAAAATCTCGATTTTCAAAAATCGGATTTTTGCTAATTATCTTAACTCTATGATATGTATCATCTTTATAAACTTCTATATTTTTTGGTGTTTTTTCTTTATAAAACTTGTGAGTGTATAAATTAAGTTGAGAAGGTATATCCTGATATAAGCTACCCCCAAAAAATACGTTTAATACTTGAACTCCTCTACAAATTCCAAAAATTAGCTTTTCGTACTTTAGGAACTTTTCTATTACTTGAAATTCTGCTAAATCTCTCTCTTGATTGATTTCGTTTAAATTTTCAAATAAGTTCTCTTGATTATAAAACTTTGGATTGACATCTTCACCACCAATCAAAATTAAACCTTTATAATTTTTAGGATTAATTTCTTTAATTTGTTGAGGAATGAATTTTACATCCACAAGATTATTAAAATAATTCAAATAGTTTCTAATTGGATATTCTGAAGGTGAGATTAGTAAATACTTCATGCTTTAAAATTTTAAAGTCTTGAAATTTATAGGTGTATCTGTTGCCCAAACAAGTCCTTATAGATTAATGTTTATAAGTAATGACGTTTTGAAAGTAGGAGAGTATGTAGTTATTCAAAGCAAGAATAGAAAAATGCTAGGAATTATATCTCAAGTATATTCGGAGAATCCTTATATAACAGAAGCTATTATGAAACCAGATTATGTTAAAAAAATAAGAAACTTGACATCAGATAGTATTAAGTATAAAGCAATAGTAAATATACTTGGAGAAATTACAGAAGATGGCTTGACATCTTTAAGATATCCACCAGAGCCGTCATCTGATATATACTATGCGGATAATAAAATACTTGAACTTGTTTTTAAATCAAAAGATAGGGACTATGTAAGAATAGGAACATTATTGAATAATCCAGATATCCCTGTATATATAAACCTTTCTCAAGCTGTGATAAGACATTTAGCAATTTTAGCAATTACAGGTGCAGGGAAATCTAATACTGTTTCTATATTAATTGAAAAAATTTCTGAAAAAAGTGGAACTGCTCTTATTTTCGATGTACATGGAGAATATAAAAATTTCAGGCTTAAGAATGGAAAAATAAGAGTAATTGAACCAACTATTAATCCAAAGTTACTTGATATTGAGGAAATTGGAGCGTTAATTGGAGTTGATATGGATAATAGTCCTCAAATGTTTTATATATTAGGTGAAGTAGTTGTGGAGGTTAAGCAAAGATATGATAGTGTTTACGAAGATGATACCTTGGGAAGAGAACTTTCAAAAGGTTTTCTTGATGATTTGATTAACGAACTTGAAAGAATAAAAAATGACAGAGAAAAGCTTAGAAATTACGATAGAAATTCACTTTTTAGACTTATAAATCGCCTCAAAAACCTAAAAAATAAGTTTGGAAGTTTATTTAAAGATGGTGGAAATGAAATTTTAACAAGAATTGCTGAGGGATTTATAAATGTTTTGGATTTGAGTTTAATTGATGAAGAAAAAGCAGATATTATAATAAATCACGTTTTAGGTTCTATTTTATCTGATAGAAAAAAAGATTCGAACAAATATTTGAAAGCTCCAATTGTTTGTATATTAGAAGAGGCACATCTTTTTGCATCCTCTAAAAGACATACACGTTCTAAATACATGTTAAATAGGATAGCTAGAGAAGGTAGAAAATTTGGTGTTGGATTATGGCTTGTAAGTCAAAGACCAAAGGGTTTAGATCCAGATATATTGTCTCAAATGAATAATATGATTATATTAAAACTTGTTGAGCCAGAAGATCAGCTTCACGTTCAAAGAGCTTCTGAAAATTTAAGTCAAGAATTATTAGAATATTTGCCTTCATTAAATCCCGGTGAAGCAATTTTAATAGGAAATATGGTAAAAATCCCAGTTCTTGTTAAAATTGACAAGAGCAGTTCTAAGATAAAAGGTCAAGATCCAGACGTTATTGGTGAATGGTTAAGAATAAATAGGATAGAGTTTTAATTCTGGCTTTAAAATTTTGGGATGGAATTTTTGGCAAAGTTACATCCTTTTGTTGTTCATTTTGCAATTTCTTTCGTAATAACAGGGGTTTTGCTCGATATTTTTGGATTACTGCTAAGGAGAAAAAGTTTGGAAAATGCAGGATTTTGGTTAATATTTCTAAGTATATTTGCTGTTTGGATTGCTTACTTTACGGGACATCAAGCAGAGGAAATTGCAGAGGAAACGCTTAAAATTACACAAGGTAAAAGCATACTTGAGCAACATGAAAAATTTGGTAATATTTTACCATATTTTGTATCTTTTTTGGCAATAATTAGAGTAATACATCACTTTAAGCTAATGAATATTCTTGCTTTTCTTTATATTGTTTTAGGAACTATATCAACAGGATTGATACTATATACTGGGAGATTAGGTGGAATTCTTGTTTACGAATATGGAGCAGGAGTGAAGCTTAACATAAGCAATCAGGATAAGTTTCATAATGAAGATTGAAACAAAATTTTACTTTAAAATTTAAAGTTATGAAAGATTACCAAAAACTAAAAGAACACCTTATTTCAAAACCTTATCTAACGATTTGGGACTTAAAAGAACTTGATGATTTTTCTCGCTTACTAAACAAGGAAATTATTGATAGGAATCATGAATTAGATTATATTGATTATTTTTTGCTTGGTGTAAAATACTATATTTTAGGAGATTATACGACTTGTATAATTTACTCTGATAAGGTAATAGATCTAAATCCAAACTTTGCAAGAGGTTATAATTTAAAAGGAATTGCTCTGAGAAATTTAAAAAGATATAATCAGGCACTTGAATATGTAAATAAAGCACTTGAACTTAACCCCAATTTATCTTTTGTATGGGATAATAAGGCAAATATCTTAGCTGATATGGGATTTTATGAAGAGGCGATTAATTGTGAAAATAAAGCACTTGAGCTTGACCCTGAGAATATTTTTGCGCTTACAAACAAAGCAAACATATTAGAAAAAGTTAAGAAATTTGAAGAATCTTTAGAACTTCTAGATAAAGCCTTAAAAATAAAGCCAGATTTTAAAGAAGCTTTACATAATAAATCACTTTGCCTTTTATATCTTAATAGAGAAGATGAGGCTATTAGTGTTCTGGGAAAGATTTTAGATATAGATCCTAATGATCATGTTGCATATTATAATATGGCTTGTGCATATTCTAAAAAGGGTGAAAAAGATAAGGCAATCAAAAATTTAAAAAAAGCTATTTCCCTAAATCCAGAATATAAACAACTAGCATTAGATGACCAAGATTTTGATAATATTAGAGATATGAAAGAGTTTAGAAAACTAACAAGTGATTAGGATTATTTGCATAGGTAAAACTGAACCTTTAGAGTTAAGGAAAATTCAAGATCATTACTTAAGTTTAATCAAAAAGCATACTAAGATTGAAATTATTGAACTAAGGGAAATTAAACAAAAGTTTAAAGATACTACAATAAGGAAAGAATGCGAGAAACTAAAAAGTGCTATTAAATACAAGCCTATGCTTCTTGACGTTAATGGAAGATTATTAACAAGTGAAGAGTTCTCAGAACTTATTTTAAAAAACTTAAATACTGGAATAGATTTTATAATTGGTGGAATTTGGGGGGTTTGTGATGAATTGAAAAAGTTAGAAAGTATAAGCTTATCAAAGTTAACATTTAATCATAACTTGATAAGGGTAATGCTTCTTGAACAAATATATAGGATTTTTAATTTAAATTTTAACAAGTAGTTTTTTACCTTAAAATTTTCCAATGAACGATAGCTATTATATAAGATTATGTTTTAAGCTTGCTAAGCTTGGAAGAGGATTTGTATCTCCAAATCCTTTAGTAGGTGCAGTAATTGTAAAGAAAAATAGAATTATTGGAATTGGTTATTTTAGAAGATATGGTGATAAGCATGCAGAAGTTAGGGCTATTGAGGATGCTGGAAATGATGTTAGAGATAGTACAATTTATATAAATCTTGAACCGCATTCATATCATTCTAATAATCCCCCTTGCACAGATGCTATTATAAACGCTAACATTAAAAGAGTTGTAATTTCAAATATTGATCCAAATCCAAAAGTGAATGGAAACGGCGTTAAAATATTAAGAGAAAATAATATTGATGTTGAAGTTGGTATTTTAAAACAAGAGGGTGAGAAATTGAATGAAATTTATTTTCATTATATGAAAACTTTAAGACCATTTGTAATTTTAAAATTTGCTCAGACTTTAGATGGATTTATAGCAAATGAAAATTATTACTCAAAATGGATAAGTTCGCAAACTTCAAGAAAATTTGTTCAAAAATTAAGAAGTTATGTAGATGCAATCGCTGTCGGTTCTAACACAGTTTTAAAAGATAATCCTTATTTAACAGTGAGGGATTATTACAAGCCTATTCAACCCATTAAAGTAATATTTGATAGTGATTGCAAAACATTAAATTATATTGATAGATTGAATATATTCAAAGAAGGCAAAGTTCTATTATTCTCAAAAATTGAAAGAAAAGAAGTTTATGAAAATGTAGAAATAGTAAAAATAAATAGTTTGGAACATGCACTTATTGAGCTTGGTAAAAGAAGAGTTACAAGTCTTCTTGTTGAAGGTGGTAGCAAACTGCTTTCAAGTTTTCTAAAAGAAAACTTATTTAATAAGGTTTATGCTTTTATAAGTCCAAAAATATTTGGAAGAGGTATAAGTCCATTTGGGGATTATGTTGGTTATTTTGAAAATAGATTAGAATTATACAAAATCCTGAGATTTGAAGATGATATAGTAGGAGTATATTATAATAAATCTCACTTAACTTGAACAAGCAGTTTCAAAAAAGTTAAAAAAACTAGCCTTACAATTTTATGATAGATTTTTCTTTCAATATAATCTTCTTAGCATCAGAATATTTGAATTTTAGTTTATAAGCATTTATTAAATTTTTTGCCTCTTTTGGTAGCTTGCCAAATCTATCTTCTAATTCATTTTGTATAATTTCAATTTCTTGTAAAGTTTTTGCATTTGTAATTTTTTCGTAAAAATATAGCCTAATTTCATCATTATTAATATATTCTTTTGGAATATAAGCTGGAATATTAATTTCAATTTCTACATCATTATATTTAAAACCTCTTAATTCGTAAATTGCTCTCTCAAGCATGCTTAAATATAAGTAAAATCCAACACTGTAAGCATGACCACTTTGTTCAAAACCAAAAATGTTTCCTGCTCCTCTCATTTCTAAATCAGCAAGTGAAATATCATACCCACTTCCAAGATAACTATAATTTTCAATTGCTCTAAGTCTTCTTATGGCATTTTCATTTAAATTATCATCTTCAGTCAAAAAATATGCATAAGCTTGAGCATTTCCTCTTCCTACTCTTCCTCTTAATTGGTGTAATTCTGAAAGTCCCAAAATTTCAGCTCTTTGAACAATAATAGTATTTGCATTTGGAAAATCTAATCCGGAATCTATAATGTTTGTAGAAATTAAAATATCAATTTTTCCTTCATAAAAGTCTAAAAATACTTTTTCAATTTTTTCTTTTTTCATTCTTCCGTGAATAAGTCCTATTCTTAAGTTTTTGAACATACTTTCAATTTTTGTTTTTATTTCGTAAATTCCTTCAATTCTATTATAAACGTAAAAAACTTGCCCCTTTCTTAAAATTTCATTTAAAATTGCATTTCTTACAATATCATCTGAATACTTTGCAACAATTGTTTTAATTTCTTTTCTACCCTTTGGTGGTGTTCTAATTATACTAATATCAATTAATCCCTTCAATGCACTTGCTAATGTTCTTGGAATTGGTGTAGCGGAAAGATACAAAGTATCTGTTAAAATGTTTAAATTTCTAAGTTTTTCTTTATGCATTACTCCAAATTTATGTTCTTCATCAATTACAATTAATCCTAAATCTTTAAAGATAACATCTTTATTCAATAATTTGTGAGTCCCAATTACAATATCAATATATCCCTTTCTTAATCCTTGCTTAATTTCCTCAACTTCTTTATCTGGTGTTAGTCTACTTAACATTTTAACATTAATTCCGAATCCTTCAAGTCTTGATTTAAAATTCTTATAATGCTGGTATGCCAAGATTGTGGTAGGAACTAAGATGGCTACTTGCTTATTGTTCAATACCGCCCTAAAACTAGCTCTAATAATAATCTCAGTTTTCCCAAATCCAACATCCCCTACTATTAACCTATCCATAACTTTATCTTTTTCCATATCTTTTAGTGTTTCATAAATCGCTCGTTTTTGATCAGCTGTCTCTTCATATGGAAATGTCAATTTTAATAAATCTTCCTCTGGAAATTTCTTAAATCTAAATCCTCTTTGAGTTTTTCTTAGTGCAAGTTTAGAAATTATTATTTGTGCTTGTCTTTTAGCATTTTCAAGTGCTCTTTTGTAAACTTTTTTCCATTCATTATCAGATAAGCTATTTATTTCAGGTTTCTCATTTCCCAAGTACCTCTTGATTAGATTTAAATTATAAATTGGAACAAATAGAATTCCATCTTTATATTGTATTTTCAAATATTCCATAATTCCTCTAATTTCAATCCCAACAAATTTTCCAATCCCATAATCTCTATGAACTACAAAATCACCAATTTGAAGACTTTTGTAAATTTTGTAACTTCTTAAGTTCCTATAAAATCCCAAAGAAAGAAACAGAATTTTTTTTCTTTCATCGATAAACCCATCTTTAAATTCTCCTCTTACGATTTTAATTTTTTCCTTATAAATTCTCTTTAGACTTAAAGCTCTCTCTTTATCAAGTGTTGCAAAGATTATCTTATATCCCATTTTTATGAACTTTTCAAGACTTATTTTCTCAAGTTCAAGTTTTGGATCAATTGTCTTAATACGTGCATTTTTTAAAATCTCTCTTACAATTAAAAACTTATTTGAACTTTTAATTCCCCTTAAAATTACATTAATTTCTTCTACACTTTTGAAACTTCTCTGATTAATTATGTCGAACAATCTTATATCCTTTATAAAATCACCATCGAATTCAATTCTGGTTGGAAAATCTTCATTTCTAAAATATATATCTAGTATATATCCCCTTTTTGAAAATTCCATTTCATTTTCAACAAATTCTACTCTCTTATATCCATTCTCTATTAGTAAATTTATTAATTTTTCTAAAACCAGATTTTCACCCCTTCTAATTTTCAAAACTCCGTAATATTTTACTTCATCCTCATTATCAATGAAAACCAAATTTTTGATTAATTTCAATTCTTGGATTTCGCTTCCAAGATAAAATATAATATCGTATTTTTTTGAAAGCTTTCTTAAAATCAAAAACTTGTAACTATTAGGGAGAAGTTTTGAAATATTCAAATATCGAAATTTTAGAGCCATACTTTATGAGCTTTAAAATTTTAACTATGAATTTTGCGTTTTTTATTACTATTTTAAATATCCTGATTTGGATTTTGCTTGGAATTTATTATGTTTTCATCAGTAAGTATAACCCTATTTATTCTCTTACTATTCCAGGAGTTCTATTTGTTGTTTTCTTCATTGTTTCTATGAGGAGGGCTTTTTTTGTAATAGGAATTAATACTGCAAGAGGAATATTAACCTTTCTATTGGGTTTGGGAGGATTGTTGCTTGCTTTTGGATTTTTTTTCTTTCAGTTCAAATTTAAGGATTATATTGTTTATCCTTTATTATACATTGGACATTTATCCTTAGCTGCTTCTGTAGTTTATATGTTTGTTGAATTGGTGAGAAAAGGTTATGGTTTGAGTTTGGGTGAAGCTTTTCAAGTTTTAGCTATATTCTTATTGCTTTTTATCGTTGGTTATTCTCTAATTGTGAATAACTATATATTTGATGAAAGATTTTTTTATAATATAATACTTGTTATTTTGGGTTATGTTCTTGCTATATTTGCTATTATAGATTTGAGAATATTTTGGGGTAGTGATTTGGGGAAAAGATGGATGATAGGTTCATTTTCAGGTATTCTGTTTCTTTTGGCTGATATTTTCTTTGTAGTTTATCTTTCAAACTTGAAAGTAGAATTTATTTATTCTGCATCTTTGTTGTGGGGAATATGCGGTATTTTGATGAGTTTTATATTCTCGCTTCCTGATTAAATTAATTATGAAACTTATTTTTATTCATGGAGCGGGTGGTTCACATTTAAATTGGCTTTTGATTACAAGGAGATTAGAAAATTTTAATATTGTAAATGTTGATTTACCAATTTCTGGAAGTATTGAAAATTACGAGTACTTTTTTAAATCATATTTAAATGAGGCTAGTTTAATTATTGGACATTCTATGGGTGGAGTAATAGGGTATTATTTAGCTGCTGTTTTTGAGAATGTAAAGGGTTTAGTTCTTGTAAATAGTGCTATATTTGAAAAGTTTAAAATAGATTTAAGTAAAAATGAGATTTGCGAAAAATTGTATTTTTCCAAAAAATTTGTAGAGGATTGCAAGAAGAGAGATTATTTAATGTTTAAGAACTATCAAATATTACAAAATCATCTTTATATTCTTAACAAGTTTGATGCTTATAAGTATATTCAAAAGTTTAAAGAGAAAAATTTGAGAACTTTTCATATTATCGGTGAAAATGATAAGCTTGTTTCGATTGAAAGCTTGTTAAATACAAGTAAATTTTTAAATGTTGAAAGAGATTATTTCATAAGTGAATGTGGTCATATGCCTCATATTGAAAAACCAGATGAATTTTTAAGAATTTTCAAAGAGATTATTATAAACTTCTAAAAGAGTTCTTTTGTTTTCATAAACCTCAAATCCAAGTCTTTTAGCTTCAATTTTTCTTAAATTCATCATAAATACGTTATGAATCTCTCCAGTAAGACCAATTTCACCTATATATACTAATTTTGGATTGAGTGGAAAATTCCTAAGCCCAGAAATTATTGAGAGAGCAACTGCTAAATCCAAAGCTTGATCTAAAACTCTAATTCCTCCTACTATATTTATATGAACATCGTAATTCCTTAACTTAATATTTAGATATTTTTCAATAATTGCAAGAAGCATGTTTAATCTCCTAATATCATATCCAACAGAATTTCTAATTGGTGTTGGATAAAATGTTCTTATAGTAAGGCTTTGCACTTCTACAATTAGTGGTCTTAGACCCTCAAGAATAATACTTCTTGCAATAGAGGGTTTTGCATAATTTATATCTGATATAAAATAATCTTCTGGCTTGTTTATTTCCCTTAAACCTTTTTCTGTCATTTCAAATATTCCAATTTCATTTGTGGGTCCAAATCTATTTTTGTAACTTCTTAATATTCTGAGACTTGTTTCATTAGTTTCAAGATATAGAACTACATCTACTATGTGTTCTAATAATTTTGGCCCTGATATTTCTCCTTCCTTTGTAATGTGAGCAATTATTAAAATTGAGATATTTTTTTCTTTTGCAAGCTTTAATAACTTATAAGCACACGTTCTTATTTGAGAAACACTCCCTAAGCTTGATGGAATATCTTCTGAATATATTGTTTGAATTGAGTCAATAATAATAAGGTCAAATGAATTTTCTATACTATTTATTACATCATCTAAATTTTGTGAGTGAATAATATACAAATTTTCACTCTCAATACCTATTCTTTTTGCCCTTAATATCACTTGATTTAGGGACTCTTCTGAACTAACGTATAGTGATTTGAATTTAGAACCTACTTGAAGAGCTAATGTGGATTTACCTACACCTGGATCCCCTCCTATTAAAACAAGAGAACCTCTTATTATTCCATTCCCTAAAACTCTATCAAACTCAGATATATTTGAAATAAGCCTTTCTTCTTTAGTATAATTTAAATCTTTTAAAGATTTAAATTTAACTTTTTGATAAACTTTTTTTGGTTTTAAATCCTCTTCTTTTATGAATGTTTCCCATTCTTGACAGTTTGGACATCTTCCAATCCATTTTAATGATTTATAACCACAGTTTGAACATACAAACATAAAAAAATTTTAAAGCTTTAAAATTTTCAGATGGAAAGTATAAAAAATTTACTTTTTGAACTTATAAAATTTAAAAGTGTAGCACAAAATCCTGAGGAATTAAGGCGTATAATTGAGTTTGTAGAAGAATATCTAAAAGAAACTAAACTCATAATTAAAAAATTTGAAAAAAACTCCAAATATTCACTAATTGCAACATTCAAAAATACTAAAAAACCTAAAATTTTCTTTGTTGGGCATTTAGATGTAGTAGATGCTAGTGATGATTTATTTCAACCGAAGTTAGAAGGAAATATTATAAGGGGGAGGGGAGCTATTGATATGAAAGGTCCCTGTGCAGTTTTAGTAGAACTATTTAAGGAACTTTCAAATGAAGGGAAATTTTATGATATTGGATTGATGTTAACAACTGATGAAGAAGTTGGAAGTGAGAATGGTGTAAAATATCTCCTGTATGAAGAAGATTATAGTTGTGATTTTGCTATTATACCAGATGGAGGATTTAATTTTAACATAATAAATAAAGAAAAAGGAGTTTTACATTTTAGAGTTATTTCAGAAGGTAAAAGTGCTCATGGTTCAAGAGTTTGGGAGGGTTTGAATGCTATTGATAATATAATTGATTTTTATAATGATATAAGTTTGATATTTCCTTCAGAACCTTGTGGTGATCCTAATCATTGGCATAACACTATAAATATTGGTAAGGTTCAAGGTGGAGTTAAAGTTAATATTGTACCAGATTATGCAGTTGCAGAAATTGATGTAAGATTTACAGAACCTTGGACAATTGAGACTATGAAAGAGCAAATTTTATCATCAATAAGAAAATTCCCAAATTTAAAATTTGAAGTTCTAAGTACAGGAGAAGTAATTTATGTTCCAGAAAATAATAATTTCTTAAAGTTGTATAAAGAAAAAGCAGAAAAAATATTAAATAGAAAAATTGAATTTATATGTGAGCATGGAGCTACTGATGGTAGATTTTTTGCTCAAAAGGGAATACCTGTTATTATAACTAATGCCATTGGTCATGGATTACATACAGATGAAGAATGGGTAGATTTAGAATCGCTTAACACGTTAAAAGAAATATTTAAAAGCTTCTTAGATGAGGGAATTAATATTTAGTGTCCTTGAAGAATTATTAGAGCAACCTATAAATAACAAACTAGACGAATCAGAAACATTAAATTATAAAATCTTATATAAGCCATCAAAAAACAAAGAAAGAATAATTTTACAAGATATACAATATCCTCACCTTCTACCACTTTTCGTATTAGAACTTGATGAAAGAGGGATATTTAGAGGTTTTTATAAATTTTCGGATTTAAGAAACCGTCCAGTTCCATATAAGCCATTTTTAAGATATATTTACAAGCTTGATAAATTTAAGCTTGTAAGAACAATACAACCATTCAAAAATGAAATATTTATATATTATCCAAATGGTCCGAAATTTGATAATGAGAACTTAGAATTGTTTTTGCAAAAAACTCTCTTTCCCAATGATTTATTTGAAAATAAAATTCTTATAATAGAGCTTTTCCATTCAAGTAGCATAAACAAGGAAATCTTCAAGAATTTTAAAATTATGAGAGTTTTAAAATCATTCGCTCAAGATCTCGATTTTAAACAAAAAGCTATTATTAATGAATTATCCAAAATAACAAATCTAAAATTTAAAAGCCTAATTGGGAATGAGAGATTATACAGTGAATTAGAAACTGGTATAATCTACATTTCAAGAATATATGATAAAATTGGTTATTTAATGCACTTTATGCCAATTAATGATCTAAAAGAGTTTTTTATAAACAAAGGACAGCAATACGTTTTAAATGTTTTTGCATGCAATAGTGATTATTCTGATGGAACTATTAAGAGTTTCGAAAATGATATTTATTTACCAGGCTGGTCAATTGGTATAATGCACGTATTTGAAGATAATTTAGAAAGTGTTCCTGGTTATTTAGAGAAATTTTTAACAGTTGAAAGTAGTTTTTACATTAGAAAACATACTTTATCTCAATATGCCAAATTAACATTAAAATATAAAAATGTTATTTTATATGGACCTCCAGGGACTGGAAAAACTTATTTAGCACTAAAAATAGCATCTGAAATATCTAGAAATTATACAATTATTCAAATGCATCCAAGCTATAGCTATGAAGATTTTATAGAGGGAATAAGACCGAAATCAGATGGAGGATTTTATATTAAAGATGGTATATTTAAGGAATTTTGTAAAAGAGCTCTAAATAGTTCTGAAAATTTCGTAATAATTTTAGATGAAATTGGTAGATGTAATTTAATTCAAGTTTTTGGAGAACTACTTTATGCTCTTGAATATAGAGATAAATATGTGATTTTACCGTACTCCTCTGAAAAATTTAAAGTTCCTGAAAACGTTTATATTATAGGGACTATGAATACTGTTGACAGAAGTGTTCATTCTCTTGATATAGCTTTAAGAAGAAGGTTTATATTTATTGAGATTTTACCTGATTTTCAAGTTGTGAAGAACTTTTATGTTGAAAATAATTATAATATGACTATAGTTGATGAGCTTGAAAGTTTGTTTAAATTCGTGAATGAATTAATTGAAAGAAAACTTGGGAAAGAGTTTTTAATTGGTCATAGTTATTTTTTAGTAGAGCCAAGCGAAATTAAGAATGTCATAAATTTGAAAATTTTACCAATATTAAATAGCTTACTCTCAAAAGAGGATTACAAATTAGTTCTAAACTTTTTAAATAATTTAAAACTTTACAATAACTAAAATGCTTTAAAATTTTGGATATGACTTTCATTTTAATTTCTCAATTATACTCGATTGGAGGACATATCGGTTCTCCTACTGCTTTGAGTTTATATCTTGAGCAAGATATAAGAATAATGGTTGGTTGGAATATATATACTGAAAACTTTTATTTTAGTCTTGATAAGGATTTTAATATTCCAACGAAAGAATTGCAACCTCTTAAGTTTTATATTGGTGTAGGTGGATATCTTACTGCTATGAAAAAGAAAGATGGAACAACTGCATCTTTTGGAATAAGGGTTCCTTTTACGCTTATGTTTTCTTTTACAGAAGCCCCATTAGATATAGGATTTCAAATATCTCCCGCATTTAGATTAATTCCCGATACAAACTTAGATTTATTTGGTGGAATATTAATTATGCTTAGGCTTTGAAAAATCCATTTTATGATGAAGAATTTATAAAGTCAGTATGTGATTTTTCAGAAGGTGAAATTTATAGCCTAGAACCAATAGTTATAATTCAAAAAGGTAAAATAATCAAAAGGGGGTATTCACTTCCCTATGGATTTTATGGTGGTTTTAAAGAAGAGGTTGATATTCCGATTTTGAGAAAGTTTTCAAAGGATTTTTTTAAATTTTACGTATACGACTTTGAAAATAAAATT
>JBDRXT010000026.1:0-15564 GCA_039803045.1 Caldifarciminota bacterium | reverse complement strand
CGTATTTTCCAATTAAATTAGATCTAAATTCTTCTCCCTCGTGAGAAATCGCAAATATCCAAATACCTTTATCAAACTTTATTCCAAAAACCTCAGGATTAAGCGGAGAAATTGCTTTTAATTTACTTTCAAGTTCATACTTACTTATATAAAGTTCATTAGCTATCCCTTCAGGAAATATAGCACTATAATCTGGATATGGACCAGAAATAAGACGAGCATTCAAAAAGCCCCTATCAAAACCAATTACTAAATAATCTTCATTAAATCCTATATCTAAATTCTCATAATCAATTTCATCTAATATTCTATAAACATCAACTGGAATAATAATTTTAAATTCATCTAAATCCTCATCCAAAATTTCCCTATACAAGCCTAACCTATAACTGTCAGATGCTACGAAATTTGCAATATTGTTCTTATTATCCCAAAGTATTCCAGAAAGGAATAACCTACTTTCATCATCACCTGTACAAAATTCAACTTTTGAAAATGCTTTTACGAGTCTTTTTCTTGAAAACCTAAATAGTTTAACTTTTTCCCTTAAATCATCCACTTCAATATAATCTTCAGGGTTCATTACAGGAATCTTATAATACGTATCATCAGAACTTATTTTCAATGAGCTATCAAGCTCAAAGTTAATTATTGAAGTGTTTGGAAAATTTTTTAAAATTGAAAGGAAAGTATTTCCATTTACTAAGACTTTTCCATTCTCACTATCATAAATATCTAAAATTGATTTATATTGAATATCAGCATTTGAACATGTAATTGAAAGAGTTCCATTTTCAACCTCAAGAAGAACCCCTTTTAAGATATCAATTACTTTCCCTTTTGGTAAAATCTTACTAATAACAGATAAAATTTTATCTAATTCTCTTTTTTCTATGGAAAATCTCATAGTTTGGAAATTTTAAAGCACTTTGACTGAAACTATTAAACCATCACCAATAGGTATAAACGAGCTTATAAAATCCTTATCTGAAAATAATTTTTCATTAAACTCCCTAATAGAAAGAGTTTCTTCATCATTATTACTTTCATCTAAAACTTTATTATGCCATAGTGTGTTATCAGAAATAAAGACTCCACCATTTTTTAACTTTCTCTTTACAGTTTCTAAAATTTTTGGATATAATCTTTTTTCAGCATCGTTAAATATCAAATCAAATTCCATATCAATTTCTTCTAAAATTCTTAATCCGTCTCCAATAATTGTTTCTAACTTATTTTCAATACCAGCAATTCTAAAATATTCCCTAGCCATTTCAAGATTGTGCGAGTTATAATCAGTTAAGAAAATTTTTTCAAGATATTTATTATATATTCCTATCCAGATTGCAGAGTAACCAAATCCAGAACCAATCTCAAATACATATTTTGATTTCTTAATTATTGAAATAAGAGTTAGGAATCGTGCTGAAATCCTATTTAATATTGGAAAATTTAACCTCTTACCCATTTTTTCCATCTCAAGGATAACAGGGTGAGTTGTTTGGAAACTATCAAGCTTAAATAAATAATCTTGAAGGTGCATAATTCAAAATTTTAAAGCTTTAAACTTTCTATTTGACTAACACTTAAATTACATATGAAATTTATATTCATTACAGGAGGGGTTCTTTCCTCGCTTGGTAAAGGTATAGCATCTGCAAGTTTAGGATTATTGTTAAAAAGAAAAGGACTTAAAGTTTCAATAGTAAAGTGTGACCCATATTTAAATGTAGATGCAGGTACTATGAATCCATTTCAACATGGAGAAGTTTTTGTAACAGAAGATGGAGGAGAAACTGACTTAGATATAGGACATTATGAGAGATTTTTGAATGAAAATCTTAGCAAAGAGAATAATATTACATCAGGACAGGTTTATTTGAGCGTAATTGAAAAGGAAAGAAAAGGTTATTATCTTGGTTCAACTGTCCAAATAATTCCACATCTTACAGATGAAATCAAAACTAGAATAAGAAGCTTTGCCTTTAAGAGCAATTTAGATATTCTTATTTGTGAAATTGGAGGAACAGTTGGCGATATTGAGAGCTTACCCTTCTTAGAGGCAATTAGACAAATGAGACTTGAAGAAGGAGAAGAAAATACATTTTATATACACGTTGGAATGATTGTTTATTTAAGAAATACAAACGAATTTAAAACAAAACCCATTCAACATAGCATTCAAAAACTAAGAGAAATAGGTATACAACCTGATGCTATTATCTTAAGAACAGAAAAAATACCAGATTACGAATCAATTAAAAAAGTTGCCCTATTTTCAACAATTCCCTTAAATAGAGTTTTTATAAGCCCAGATTTAGAGACAGTATATGAATTGCCATTAATACTTAACAAACAAGGTATAGTAGATGTTATATTGGAAAAGTTAAGGATTTTGAAGTACGAAAAAATTGATTTAAAAGATTGGGAAAACTTTGTACTTAAAATAAAAAATCCAAAAAATGAAGTAAAAATAGGAATCATTGGAAAATACATAAATGTAAAAGATGCATATAAAAGCATACTTGAGGCACTTATACATGCAGGAGCGGAATTAAATTTAAGAGTTAATAATACTTTGATTGATAGTGAGGAAAACTTTAATTTAGATGAGTTTGATGGAATAATTATTCCTGGAGGATTTGGGAAGAGAGGTATTGAAGGAAAGCTAAAAGCTATAGAATTTTGCAGAAATAACAACATTCCTATTCTTGGAATTTGTCTTGGTATGCAACTTATGATAATTGAATTTGGAAGGAATGTATTAAATTTGAAAAATGCTAATTCAACGGAATTCGACAAAAATACACCTTATCCTTTAATAACACTATTAGAGGGGCAAGAAAATATAAAGTATATGGGAGGAACATTAAGACTTGGTTCAATTCCAATCAAAATAAAGAAAAATACATTAGCTTATGAAATATACAATTCTGAAGTCATATACGAAAGGCATAGACATAGATATGAATTTAATCCAGAATTTAGAGCAATTTTTGAAAATGCTGGATTAATTGTAAGTGGTGAAAATGCGGAAAGTGAACTAGCAGAAATTATTGAACTAAAAGGACATAGATTTTTCCTTGGAGTGCAGTTCCATCCAGAATTCAAATCTAAAGCTCTAAATCCATCCCCAATTTTTTTAGAATTTCTCAAAAAAAGTTTAAAATGAAAAAATTATACTTTGGAAAAGTTAACATAATTGGTTTTGGGTTATCTGGAAAAGCGGTTTATAACTTATTAAAAGGTTATGGAAATAGTATAAAAATTTTTGAACATAGCAAATTGAACTCAAAAGAAAATATAAAAATTCATTACGATGCATTCAATAGTGATATTTATTGTGCTGACTTAATTGTTCCAAGTCCAGGTGTAAGTTATAAAATTTTAAGGAAATTTTTAGAAAGGAATATTCTCGTTTTACCAGAAATTGAAATTGGATATTATAATATAGATAAGCAAAAGAGCTTCTTAATTGGCATAACAGGTACAAATGGAAAAACTACAACAAGCACTCTAATAGCTCATCTCTTAAAGCATTTTAACAGTCAATTATATGGAAACGTCGGAAATGCTTTTTGTAATAATACAAGAGAATATGGGGTTTTCGTATTAGAACTTTCAAGTTTTCAACTTTCAATTATTAGAAAATTCAAACTAAATTGTGGAATATTATTAAATATAGAAGAGGACCACCTTGACTGGCATTTGAACTTTGAAAATTATATTTCATCAAAACTAAACATTTTTAAAAATCAAGATGAAAGAGATTTTAGTGTTCTGAACTTAGATGATAACAAAATAATAAAAAACTTTAAACAAAACTTATCAAAAGTATTTTATTTTTCAGCTTTAAACGAAGCTGATTGTTATTACAAAAATGGAAAAGTTTTTTTATTTTCAAGGGAAATTTTAGAGCTTAAAAATTTTCCAAATATTTATGGTATACACAATATTTACAATGTTCTGGCAAGTACATTGGCAATCTGGTGCTATTTAAAAGATATTGAAACAGTAAAAAATGTACTAAATGAAAGATTAGCGAGCTTTAAAGTTCCAGAGCACAGGTTAGAATTTGTAAGAGAAATAAATGGAATAAAATTTTATAACGATAGTAAATCTACAAACCCTCATTCAGTAAAATATGCTCTTTTAAATTTTGACAAATGCATACTTATTATGGGAGGACTTACGAAAGAAGCAAACTTTAACATATTAAACGACATAATAAAAGAGAGAGTTAGATTTATTGTTGCTTTTGGAAAAAATAAGCGATTCTTTTATGAAAAATTCAAAGAGATAGTAGATGTATTTGAATTTGATGATTTAGATAGTGCTGTTAAATTCGCCTTCTCAAGATCAAAGGGAGAACCTATACTATTCTCACCAGGTGGTTCAAGCTTTGACTTATTTAAAGATTATAAACATAGGGGAAAAGCATTTAAGGAAATTGTAAATAAATTATGAGGATATTAGCTATTGATTATGGAAAAAAGAAGTGTGGAATTGCCATTAGTGATAGAGAAAGAAAAATTGCTATTCCTTATGGAATTGTAAAAAGTGAAAATTTATTAGAAGAAATTAAAAAAATTGTGAAAGAGAAAAATGTTGGAAAAATCTTAATAGGACTTCCCCTATCGCTAAGTGGAAAAGAAATCGAACTTACAAAGGAGGTTTATAAGCTAAAAAGTGAAATAGAAAAAGAGCTTAATATACAAGTAACTCTATTAGATGAAAGAATGACGAGCAAGTTATATAATAAAAGTGAAAATATTGACGACTTATCAGCAGCAATCTTATTAGAAGACTATTTAAAAATGAGCCTTTAAAATTTTAGGAAAATCTAAATGATAATTTTTAAAAATTTAAGTGTTATTTATCCCAACGGTTTTAAGGCATTAAAAAATATAAACTTGAAAATTGAGGATGGTGAATTTGTTATTATAATTGGACCTTCTGGAGCAGGAAAGTCAACTTTAATTAGAACAATAAATGGTTTTGTAAAAATTAGCGAAGGAGAATTAATCGTCAATAGCAAGAATATTAAAAATCTAAATAATAAAGAGTTGAGATTGTTAAGAAGAGAAATTGGGATGATATTTCAAAGTTTTAATCTTGTCAAAAGAATTAGCGTTTTAAGAAACGTACTTGTTGGAAGATTGGGCTATACTTCTACAATAAAAAGCATTTTTAATTTATTTAGTAAAGATGATATAAATTTAGCATTTGAAAATCTAAAAAAGGTGGGAATTGAAGATAAAGCATATGTAAGAGCTGATCAATTAAGTGGGGGACAACAACAAAGGGTAGCTATAGCAAGGGCATTAACCCAAAAACCAAAAATCATATTAGCAGACGAACCAGTTGCAAGCTTAGACCCGCCAACCGCAAAAATCGTAATGGACTATCTAAAACAATTTAATCAAGAACTCGGAATTACAACAATTGTAAATTTGCATGATATTGATTTAGTAAGAGATTATGGGAAAAGGGTTATCGGAATTAGAAGTGGAGAAATTGTTTTTGATGGAAATGTAGAGAATTTGAATGAAAAAATACTAAAAGAAATTTATGGGAAGTGGGAATTTTAAAAAAGAGGTCATTAAACCTTAAAATTTTCAATATGATTAAGTATAAAAGAATATTACTAAAATTGAGTGGTGAGTTAATAGGAGAAGATGGTTTTGGATTTTCAAAAAATTTTTTAGAATTCATATCAAACGAAATTTTATATTTAAAAAAGAATTATTCTATTGATATTGCTCTTGTCGTTGGTGGAGGAAACATTATAAGAGGAATAGATGCTCAAAAATATGGTATAGATAAAACTACTGCTGATTATATGGGTATGTTGGCAACAGTATTAAATGCACTAGCTTTACAAAGTGTTCTCGAATCCAAAGGACTTGAAACAAGAGTTATGACATCTATTGAAATTAAAAGTGTTGCAGAACCATATATTAGAAGAAGAGCAATTAGACATCTTGAAAAGGGGAGAATTGTAATATTTGCAGGTGGAACAGGAAGTCCATTCTTTTCAACAGATACAGCCGGGGCATTAAGAGCAATTGAAATAAGAGCAGATGTTTTACTAAAAGGAACAAAAGTAGATGGAGTATATACAAGAGATCCCAAAAAATTTGAAGATGCTCAAAAATATGATTTTTTAGATTATAATTTCTTCCTTTCAAATGACTTGAAAGTTATGGATGCTGCTGCAATAGCACTTTGCAGAGAGAATAGTTTACCAGTTATCGTTTTTAATATATCAAAGAGTGGATTAATAGAGAAGATTATAAAAGGTGATATTGTAGGTACTCTTATCGGAAATTTTTAGGCTTTATAATTTTCAGACTTCATTTTAGTCCCTTGATCCCCTCCGGGGATACACTAAATATAAGGGACTAAAATTAAAGAAATAAATTTTCTTTAAGGAGGTTAAGAGTATGGCAAAAGAAAAATTTGAGAGGAAAAAGCCACACGTAAATGTCGGAACAATTGGACATATAGACCATGGTAAGACGACTCTTACTGCTGCTATAACAAAAGTACTTTCTACAAAGGGTTATTCTAAAGCTATGGAGTATGACGATGTAGCTAAAGCTGATGCCAAAATGTTTAGAAGAGATGCAACAAAAATTCTTACAGTTGCTATAGCTCACGTCGAATACGAATCTGAAAAGCGACACTATGCACATATTGACTGTCCGGGGCATGCAGATTATATAAAGAACATGATAACTGGTGCTGCTCAAATGGATGGTGCTATACTTGTAGTTTCAGCTGTTGATTCAGTCATGCCTCAAACAAAAGAGCACGTTTTATTAGCTAGACAGGTAAATGTTCCATCTATAGTTGTATTTATAAATAAAGTTGATTTAATAGATGACCCAGAACTAGTTGACTTAGTTGAACTTGAAGTAAGAGAGTTGTTATCAAAATATGGTTATGACGGAGATAATGCTCCTGTTATTAGAGGTTCTGCTTTAAGAGCATATCAAAATCCTAATAATTTTGATGATCCAATCGGGGCGGGAGCTATTCTCAAATTAGTTGAAGCTTTAGATGAATATGTTCCAGAGCCTGTAAGAGAAGTTGACAAACCATTCCTTATGGCAGTTGAAGATGTTTTCTCAATTACAGGACGTGGAACAGTTGTAACTGGAAGAGTAGATAGAGGTGTTTTAAAACCTGGCGATGAAGTTGAAATTGTAGGATTTAGAAAAGATCCCTTAAAAACAGTTGCAACATCTATAGAAATGTTTAGAAAAATTCTAGATGAAGCATTACCTGGTGACAATGTTGGTATTCTCTTAAGAGGAATAGAAAAAGATGATGTTGAAAGAGGGATGGTTCTTGCAAAACCTGGAAGCATAAAACCTCATACAAAGTTTAAAGCAGAAGTTTATGTATTAAAACCAGAAGAAGGTGGAAGACATACACCATTCTTTAGTGGTTATAGACCACAGTTCTACTTTAGGACAACTGATGTTACTGGAACTATAAAGCTTCCAGAAGGAAGAGAAATGGTAATGCCTGGTGATAATGTAAATCTTGAAGTTGAACTTATAGCTCCTGTCGCTCTTGAAAAAGGTCTAAGATTTGCTATTAGAGAAGGTGGTAGAACTGTTGGTGCAGGCATTATTACAGAGGTTATTGAATAACTATGATAAATGCTAAAATTAGAATAAAACTAAAATCCTTCGATCCTGTCATTTTAGATAAATCTGCAAAAAGAATAGCCTTAACTGCAAGAGCTACTGGGGCTGAAGTTTCTGGCCCCATACCTCTTCCCACGAAAACTACTTTATTTTCTGTTATTAGGAGCAATCACATTGACAAGAGAGGACAAGAACAATTCTTCTTAAAGCGTCATGCAAGACTTATAGAGATAAAAAATATCAATAGTGAGACTATAGAAAAGATATCAAGATTAGAACTACCTGCAGGTGTTGAAGTTGAAATAAAGGTGGAATGACCATGGTAGCACTTATTGGACAAAAAGTAGGAATGACACAAATTTTTGATAGTAATGGAAATGTGATACCAGTAACTATTATTCATTCAAGTGGAAATTACATAATTGATAAGAAAGAAGATAGAATTATTGTTGCATATGGAAAAAAGAAAATAAACAAAATCAAAAAACCCATTCTGGGAAAGTTTTACAAAGCAGAAAGTTTAAGAATAAAAAGAATTTTAGAAAATATTTTAAAAAATAAGGAGCTATTTGAGAAGTACAAAGCCATATTAAACGAGAAAGATATTGCAAAGTTAGAAAGCTTAATATCTCAAAATAACATTGATAAGATTGTGCTCTATGCAATTGACTTTTTCAAGATAAGTGAAAATTCAAATATTGATGAAATCTTGGACAAAAATAAGATGAAAGAATTTTTTGAATATTTAAGAGCAAAACAAGGTGAAGACTCTCTAAAAGCAAAAGAACTTGGCATAAAAAACAATCATATTTACTTACCTGCTAGAATAATCAGAGAATTCAAATTAGACGATGTAAGTAAATATAATATTGGCGACTATATTGGAGTTTCAATTTTCAAAGATATCAAATTAGTTGACGTTACAGGAAGATCAAAAGGGAGAGGATTTGCAGGAGTTTTTAAGAGGTGGGATTTTAAGGGAGGACCTGACGCTCATGGTTCTAAGTTTCATAGAAGACCAGGTTCAATTGGTTCAACAACATATCCTGGAAGAGTTATAAAAGGAAAGAGAATGCCTGGACATTATGGAAATGATAAAATTACTATAATAAACCTAAAACTAGTAGATATTTTAGAAAATGAAAATCTAATGCTAATAAAAGGTGCTATACCTGGTCCTAATGGAGGTTTTGTTATTGTAAGGAAAGCTAAAAGGAGCAATTAGAAATGAAAGCACCATTGTATAATTTAAGTGCTGAAAATATAGGGGAAATTGAACTTCCAGAAAATATATTTAATATAAAAATTAAACCACATGTTATTTGGGAAGTGATAAAAATGTATAGAAATAATTCAAGGCAAGGAACTCACTCAGCTAAGAATAGAAGTGAAGTAAAAGGTTCAAGAAGGAAAATTTGGGCTCAAAAGCATACAGGTAGAGCAAGACATGGTGATAGATATGCTCCTATTTTCGTAGGAGGCGGTCAAGCACATGCTATTAAACCAAGAGATTATAGTTATAAAGTTCCAAAGAAAGTTATAAAATTAGCTTTAAAAATGGCTTTGAGTGATAGAGCAAAAGAAAATAAAATTTTGGTTTTTGATAAATTTAATCTTGATAACATTAAAACAAAACAGGTTTATAACTTACTTCAAAAGCTAAATTTAGAAAAGACGAATGTTCTTATTATTCCAGGAAATCACAATAGAAATCTATATCTTTCTGCAAGAAATATTGAGAAAGTGAGTGTTAAACCTGCAATGATATTTAATACGTTAGATGTTATTTCAGTAGAGTATTTATTATTAGAGAAAAGTTCTATTGATAAGCTCTTAGAAAGGCTTGGAGGTTAATTATGGATATTAGAGATGTTATAATAAGACCCCTTATAACAGAAAAAGCTCTAAATTATAGAGACTTTCATAGGACTTATGTTTTTGAAGTTCATCCTGATGCTAACAAGAGTATGATAAAGCAGGCAGTTGAAAAATTATTTAACGTAAAAGTTGAGAAAGTTAGAACTTTAATAGTAAAACCAAAACCAAGAAGAAATATAAGGAATAGAAGGAAAATTGGTTATACAAAATCCTGGAAAAAAGCTTACGTTAAATTAAAAGAAGGTTATAGCATAGATGCCTTAAAGGGGGTATAAAGCATGCCTTTGAAGAAATACAAGCCGTACACACCAAGTAGAAGATTTATGACTACAATAGATTACTCTCAATACATTACAAAAGATGAACCAGAAAAAAGTTTAACAATAAGGTTAAAATCAACAGGTGGAAGAAATAACTTAGGAAGAGTTACAGCAAGATTTAGAGGAGGTGGTAATAAAAAGCTTTATAGAATAATTGATTTCAAGAGAAACAAGTTTGATATAATTGGTACTATTGAATCAATTGAGTACGATCCATATAGAAGTGCTTTTATAAGCCTTGTAAGATATGAAGATGGTGAAAAGAGGTATATTATAGCTCCTGAGGGAATTAAAATAGGTGACAAAATAATTTCATATTCACTTGAAAAACTAGAAAGTAATCAAGTTGAGCCAGAAATAAAAATAGGAAATTCTTTACCGCTAAAATTCATCCCTGAGGGTGTTGCTATACATAATATTGAACTTATTCCAGGAAAAGGTGGACAATTTGTTAGATCTGCAGGAACACAAGCATTAATATTATCAAAAGAGGGAAATTATGCATTTGTTCAACTTCCAAGTGGTGAAGTAAGAAAAATTAACTTAAAATGTAGAGCAACAATTGGTCAAGTTTCAAACGTTGATTGGGAAAATATTAACTGGGGCAAAGCAGGAAGAATGAGACTGATGGGAATAAGACCACATGTTAGAGGAATGGCCATGAATCCAGTAGATCATCCACAAGGTGGTGGTGAAGGAAGAGGTAAAGGGAGAATTCCAAGAGGTCCTTCTGGAGTTTTATCAAAAGGCAAAAAAACAAGAAATCCAAGAAAAACATCAAGTAAATTTATAGTTAAGAGGAGGAAATAATTATGGGAAGGTCTATTAAAAAAGGGCCATATGTAGATCCAAAGCTTTTGAAAAAAGTATTAGAAATGAACGAAAAAGGTGAAAAGAAACCCATCAAAACGTATTCAAGAAGAAGTACAATTATTCCAGAATTTGTTGGTCATACATTTTTAGTTCATAATGGCAAAAAATTTATACCAGTTTATGTAACGCAAGATATGGTAGGACATAAGCTTGGTGAATTTTCTCCAACAAGAACATTTGGTGGTCATAAGGAAAAGACTGCAAAAGTAAAGGAGGCTTAATAATGATAGTAGTAGGTAAAGCTTATTTAAAATATATAAGATTATCTCCCAAGAAAGCAAAACTTGTTGCGGATATTATTAGAGGAAGAACTGTTTATGAAGCATTAAACATACTAAGATTTACAAGAAAAAGAGCTTCTTACTGGTTTTTGAAAGCATTAAAATCTGCTATTGCATCATATAAAAACAAAACTGGAAATAATGCAATTGATGAAACTGAACTTATGGTTTATGCAAAAGTAGATCAAGGTCCAACTTGGAGAATATTAAAGCCCGCCGTCAAACCTATGAGATTTGGAGGTTATTCTACATTTAAGAGAAGAACGAGTCATATAACTGTTGAAGTTGTAGAAGCAAAAGATTGGGAAGACTATAAACAAGCTTTAAAATTAAATTTTACTAAGAAAAAGGAGGTAATTAAATAATGGGTCAGAAAGTACATCCAATTGGTTTTAGAATAGGTGTTAATAAAGATTGGCAAGCTCATTGGTTTGGAAAAGATAAAGAGCTTTCAAAACTTTTGCTTGAAGATCAAATAATAAGAGATTATGTAAAAAAGCGTTTTCCTAATGCTCAAATTTCTAAGATTGTAATAGATAGAGCAAGTGAAAAATTAACAGTTAACATACATACCGCAAGACCTGGAGTTATTATTGGAAGACAAGGTAAAGAAATAGAAAATTTGAGAAACGAATTAATAGACTTAACAAAAAGAAAAGTTATTGGTATAAATGTTGTAGAAATAAGAGTTCCAGAATTAGATGCCCAACTTGTTGCAGAAAGTATAGCAAAAAGAATAGAACAAAGAGCAAATCATAGAAGAGTAATGAAAAGAGCAGTAGAAGTTGCCCTAAAAATGGGAGCAAAAGGTGTAAAAGTTCAAGCAAAAGGAAGGTTAGCTGGAGCGGAAATGGCAAGAAAAGAATGGTATATAAAAGGAAGAGTTCCACTTCAGACAATAAGAGCAGATATTGATTATGGAATTGCTACTGCTTATACAAAATATGGAACAATCGGTATTAAAGTTTGGATTTATAAGGGGGATAAACTTGAGAGACTTAGTGAGGAGGTAATATAATATGCTAATGCCTAAAAAAGTAAAATATCGAAAACAGCAAAGAGGAAGATTAGATGGAAAAGCGAAAGGTGGTTGGTATTTAGCATTTGGAGATTATGGATTAAAAGCTCTTGAAAGTGCTTGGATTACTTCTAATCAAATTGAGTCTTGTAGAGTTGCTATAACAAGAGCTTTAAAAAAGGGTGGTAAACTCTGGATAAGAATATTTCCTGACAAACCGATAACCGCAAGACCACCCGAAACGAGAATGGGAAAGGGTAAGGGAAATGTTGAAAAATGGGTAGCAGTGGTAAAAAGAGGAAAAATATTGTTTGAAATAGGGGGTGTAAAAGAAGAAGATGCTATTCAAGCTCTAAAAGATGCTCAACATAAACTTCCGATTAAAACAAGAATTGTAAAAAGAAGTGAAGGAGGTGTTTAATGAAACCCTTAAAAGCTAAAGAATTAAGAAAATTAACAAATGATGAATTAATAGTAAAATATAACGATCTTAAAAATAAGTTGTTTGATCTAAAAATAAAGAAAACATTTGGACAAGTCGAAGATAGTGCTTCTATTAGAGTAATAAAAAGAGACATTGCAAAAATCTTGACAATTTTAAACGAGAGAGGAATTAGGATTTGAAAGGGGGGTTAAACTATGAGAAAACAAAGAATTGGAACAGTTATATCTGATAAAATGAATAAAACAAGAGTAGTTCTTGTTGAAAGACTTAAGATGCATCCAAAATATAAAAAATATATAAAAGCAAGAAAGAAATTTTATGCTCATGATGAGAATAACGAAACAAGAATTGGGGATGTTGTACTAATAGAAGAAACAAGACCGCTTTCTAAGCTCAAAAGATGGATAATAAAAAAGGTTATAAAAAAAGGAGAGATAAGAAATGATTCAGGACTTTACATGGGTGAAAGTAACTGATAATAGTGGGGCACAAGAGGCTATGGTAATAAGAGTATTAAAAGGTTCTGGCAAAAAGAAGGGTAGAGTTTATGGGAAAGTTGGAGATGTTGTTGTTGTTTCAATTAAAAAAGCTCTCCCAAACGCTCCTATTAAGAAAGGCGAAGTTCATAGAGCTGTAATTGTAAGAACAAAAAAAGAAATAAGAAGGAAAGATGGAAGTTATATTAGATTTGATGATAATGCAGTAGTTTTAATAAATCAAGCAGGTGAAATGAGAGGAACTAGAATTTTTGGACCAGTTGCAAGAGAACTTAGAGAGAAAGGTTTCTTAAGAATAGTTTCCTTAGCACCGGAGGTATTATAATGGCAAAGATTAAAAAAGGAGATCATGTTATTGTAATATCAGGAAAAGATAAAGGAAAAAAAGGAAAAGTCCTAAGAGTTATATATGATAAAAAAGAAAAAAAACCCTTAAAAGTTATAGTTGAAGGAGTCAATTTAGTAAAGAAGCATCAAAGAGCAAGAAAAGCAAACGAGCAATCTGGTATTATTACGAAAGAAGCTCCTATACATATATCAAAAGTTATGATTATAGATCCAAAAACAGGTGAAAGAACAAGAGTAGGTTTTAAATTTATACAAAAGGGAGGAAAACTTATAAAAGTTAGGTATAGTAAGAAAAGCGGGGAGGTTTTAGACAATGTCTAGATTATTGGAGTATTATAGAGAAAAAGTTGTTCCAAGTTTAATGAAAGAAATGGGATATAAAAACATTTATCAAGTTCCAAGGATTATTAAAGTTGTAATAAATACATCTCTTAATGAGGCAATATCAGATCCTAAGATTATTGATTTAGCTTCAAATGATATTGCGATAATTAGTGGTCAAAAACCAATTGTAATAAAAGCAAAAAGAAACATAGCCTCTTTTAAATTAAGAAAAGGAATACCTATTGCATTAAAAGTAACGTTAAGAAAGAAAAGAGCTTATGATTTTATAGATAGGCTTGTAAATTTTGCTCTTCCAAGAGTGAAAGATTTTAAGGGGCTTCCTTTAGATGGATTTGATGGAAATGGAAATTATAACTTTGGAATAAGTGAACATACGATATTTCCTGAAATTGATATAGATAAAGTTCAAAAAGTATTCGGAATGGATATTGCAATAGTTACAAGTTCTCAAAATGACAATGAAGCTTACAAACTTCTTTCTAGTCTTGGTTTTCCATTTGAAAGGAGGTAAATTATGGCAACAAAAGCCAAAATAGAAAAATCAAAAAAAGAACCTAAATTTAAAGTAAGAAAGAGAAATCGTTGTAAATTATGTGGCAGAGATAATGGGTATATAAGGAAGTTTGGAATTTGTAGAGTCTGCTTTAGAGAGCTTGCACTTAAAGGAGAAATACCTGGCGTAAGAAAAGCAAGTTGGTAGGAGGAAAAACATGTTAACTGATCCTATTTCAGATATGATAATAAGAATTAAAAATGGACAATTAAGAAAAAAGGAAAGTGTTGAAATTTATCCTAAATCAAAATTCAAACTTGAAATTCTTAGAATTTTAAAAGATGAGGGATTTATAGAAGGATACGAGGAAAGAGATAGATCAATTATTGTAAAACTTCGCTATTATCCTACAGGAGAACCAGTTATTACTGATTTAAAGAGAATTTCAAAACCCTCAAGAAGAGTTTATGTAGGATATAATGACTTAAAGCCTGTTATGAACGGTTTAGGAATAGCTATATTATCCACCTCAAAAGGTATAATAACTGATAAACAAGCAAAAAAGTTAAGAGTTGGTGGAGAGTTATTAATGGAGGTATGGTAAAATGTCAAAACTTATAAAAAAACCCATCTTAGTGCCTAAGGAAGTTCAAGTTCAAATAGATAAAAATTCTGTTTTAGTGAAGGGGCCAAGAGGTGAAGTATTTAAAAAATTTCATCCAGATGTAATAATTGAATATGATAAAGAAAATGGAAAAATATGGATAAGAAAGAAATCTGATGAAAAATTTCATAAAGCATTAGCAGGAACAGTATATAGAATTATTTCTAATATGATAAATGGGGTAGTAAATCCTTATAAAAGGGAACTTATTGTTCAAGGAACAGGCTATAGAGTTAGATCTGAGGGTAAAAAACTAATTTTTCAAGTTGGTTATTCTCATCAAGTAGAATACGAGATTCCCGATGGTATTAGTTTTAAAATAGAGGGACAAAACAAAATTATTATTGAAGGTCCTGATAAGGAAAAAGTTGGACTTGTTGCTTCTCAAATTATAAGCATAAAGCCACCTGATATATATAAAGGAAAGGGAATATGGTATGCTGATATACCTCTTAAATTAAAACCTGGAAAAACAGCAGGCAAGAAATAGGGGGTAAGATATGTCAAGTGCTAAATTAAAAGAGAAATCTCTATCAGAAGAAAGAGCTTTAAGAAGAAAAAGAAGACATAGAGCTATAAGGAAAAGATTAAACATAAGGGGAACACCAGAAAAACCAAGACTAGTGGTATTTAGGAGTCATAAACATATTTATGCACAATTAGTAATTGATCCCCCTATTGGAACTTGTAAAGTAATAACAGGAGCATCAAGTCTTTCTCCAGAAGTAAGAAAGGAGGCTT
>JBDRXT010000025.1:0-16150 GCA_039803045.1 Caldifarciminota bacterium | reverse complement strand
ACAAATGTTTATCCCTTTGGTTTTAATAATATCTAAAAGCTCTTGTGTAAAATGAAGTCCTGCTGTCGGAGATGCAACTGAACCCTCTTTCTTAGCATAAACTGTCTGATAATAAATCTCATCCTCTTTTGTGGGCTCTCTTTTTATATAGTGCGGGATTGGGATTTTACCATACTTATTAAATATTTCAAAAAAATTCTTTGCAAAATAAACTCTTTTCCCTCTTAAAACTTCTTTAACAACTATTTCATATTCACCAACTTTTATAACTTTTCCTTTTTTAAATTTTTTTAGTGGTTTTCCAATCCCTTCAAACTCATTATCATTTAATGCTCTTGTAAAAAATAGCTCAACATCTTGACCATCTAATTTTCCAATTAATCTTGCTTTTACGACCTTACTATTATTCAAAACAATACAGTCACCTTCTCGAAGATAATTCAAAATATTTCTAAAAATATCATGTTTAATTCTAAAATCTGACTTATGTATAACTAAAAGCTTCGCTAAATCTCTTTGCTTTATTGGCTCTTGTGCTATTAAACTTTCATCAAAAGGATAATCGTAATAATCTATATTGAATTTATCTTCCATTTTTTGGGGGGTAAACCCCCATTAGCTATCATAATCTTGATTTTCTGAATATCTAAAGGGCATTAAAACCCCTTCTATCTCTTCCATATTATTATACTCATCACATGCCCTAATAAGTTCAATTCCAACAGCTCCTTTTCTTGTCCCAATTACTCTTACCCTCTTACCTTTTCTTGATAAATAATCTAAAATGGGAACAAAATCACTATCTCCAGTTATGAGTACTACTTCATCAACATATTCAGCGGTTGAAAGAATTTCAAGAGCCATATCCATATCCATACTAACTTTTACAGAACCATCTGCAAGCTTTTTAGCAGGTTTTGCAACAACTCTATATCCCATAAATGATAAGGCATTTACAAGTCTTTCTCTTCTCTCATCATCCTGAAACATAGGAATAAAAGCAATAGCTTTTACAAGCTCCTTATTTCTTCTCTTATATTGATCTTCAATCGCTTTCAAAAGAACATCGTATCGAACTTCCTGACCCATCTTCTCAAAAGTTATGTGAACATTTTGAACATCTATGAACATAGCAACTTTACCCATGCTTGAACCCCCCCTTTAGTTTTTAAATATCATTCTTATAGCCATAAGAAATAAAAAGATTCCAAAAAGTCTAGAAAGCCATATAGAAGAAAGCTTATTAGCAATAAACGCTCCAATATATGATCCAATAACAAGACCAAAAGCTATTATAATTGAAGCTTTTATATCTGCATTGCCATTTCTATAGTATTCATAAAAACTCATGAGAACTCCAATTGGAATAAGAAAAGCTCCAAGTGATATACCTTGAGCTTTGTGTTGTGATAAACCCATTAAAGTAAGACCAAGAACTATAATTACTCCTCCCCCAATTCCAAAAAGTCCACTAAAAATTCCAGCAAAAATTCCTATAATTATCAAAAGTATAATCTCAATCACTATTACTATCCTTTAGTTTTTTATGAAACTCTTTTAATTTTTCTAAAACTCTTTGATGAAATTCATTTGCTTTTAATTCAGTAGCAATTTCAATAACATCATCAAAATTGTCAACTGTCCATATATTGAATTTATTTTCTTTTACTGCCTCTAAAATTTCGTCACTTAATATAATATTATCCATATTTCTGCTTGGAACAATAACTCCACAATTTTCATTTAAAAGTCCCATAATTTTAAGACTATGGTAAAATCCCTCAATTTTTTCTACAATTCCTCCAACAGGCTGAACTTCTCCTTTTTGATTTAGTGAACCTGTAATTGCTATATTTTGTTTTATTGGAACCTCAGAAATAGCAGATAAAATAGCAAGTAATTCAGCAACAGAAGCACTATCACCCTCAACACCAGAATAATTTTGTTCAAACGTAATCCTTGCATGAAGACTAATAGGAATTTCTCTTCCATACTTTTCAATTATATATCCACCAATTATTAAAACTGCTTTTGTATGAATTTTTCCTCCAAGACCTGTCTCTTTTTCAATATCAATAATTCCCGCCTTACCAAGTCCTACGCTTGCACTTATCCTACTTGGAATTCCAAAACTATAATCTGGCATTGAGATAACCGAAAGTCCATTAACAACACCAACTCTTTTTCCCTCAAAATCGAACATCAAAATTCCTCTCTTAATGAACTCTCTTAATTTTTCTTCAACTTTTGAATGTCTAAACATTTTATTTTTAATTGCTTGTTTTACACTCGTTTCATCAACAAATTCCAAACCATTCCTTTTAGCAATATAATCAGACTCCAAAAGAATATCGTTTATTAACTTTGTATTTAGAGGTATTTTCTTTTTATCCTCAGAAAACCTAAGTAAATGCCTTATAATCTCTAACTTTGCATTTTCAGTAAAATCTAACAAATTCTTCTCTTTTTTCAAGTTGTCTATATATTCCAAAACAAATCCAACACCAATATCTTGTTCTATTTCAGTTTCAAAATCTACAAGAACGTTAAAGTACTTTCTAAAATCGTTATCGTACATCTCAAGTAAGTAATATAAAAAATTATCTCCAATTAATATTATTTTTGCATTGAATTGAATTGGTTCAGGTCTTAAACTTTTGGTAGAAAATAAACTAAGTCTTTCCCCAATATCTTCAATCACAATTTCCCCGTTTTTAATTACCCTTTTTAGAACATCGTATGCAAAAGGGTCTTTTAAAAGTTCATATGCATTTATAATTATATATCCTCCATTTGCAAGATGTAATGAACCTGAAATTATATTTGAAACATCTGTTACGAAAGCTCCCATAAATGCTTCTTTTTCAATTCTTCCAATAAGATTATAATAAGTTGGATTTCTCTCATATATTACAGGTGCTCCCTCAAGTTCCTTATTATCAACTATACGATTAACTTTGTATTTTCTAAATGGATTTAATGGTCCTGGCGGTAACTGATTTTCTGGAGTTAAGAATATTTGGAAATTATTAGATATATCCTCTTCCATATCCCTTAAGAAATTTAAAACTTTTACGCAATCATGATATTTATTTTCAAGTTCCAAAAAGTAAGGTTTAATTGAGTTCTTAACTGCAATTTTCTCCATTTCCTCTATTTTTTCTCTCAATTCTTTTTCAAGTTTATTAATTTCTCTTAAAGTGTTTGAAATAAACTCTTCAAGTTGTATTCTCTTTTTATCTATATAAGCTTTCATGTCATCTGATAGAGAGTTGTACTTTTGGGGAGTAAGTGGCTCACCTGCTAAAACTGGAATTATATTAAAAATATTTTGTTGAATTGGTTGTATAATAAAACCCAACTCTTGAGCTTTTTTATTTAATTCATTAATCAATTCCTCTTTTTTTCTATTGTATTGACTTACAAGTTCTTCTTTTTGTTTATTTAATGTCTCACTCTCAAACAATTCTTTAAGTACATGCTTAACATTTCTTATTAATTTTTCAATATCATTAATAAAATCATCCCCTCTTTCACTTTCTAAACTTATAGAAATTGGATTTGAAGGATTTTTAAAATTGTGAACGTAAAACAAATCATTCGGAGCTTTTTCTTTTCGAGCAAAACTTTCAACTATTTTCAAAACCTGATTTTCAATTTCAAGCCAGTTAGGAGCAGATATGAATATATTATAATTTCTATCTTTTATACTTAAACCAAATTCAAGTGCTTCATAAGCTCTTTTCTGAATATCTTTCAATTCCACTTTCTCTTTTACATCCAAACTTATTTCTAAGTCTGATATTTTTAATTTCCTTATCATAGTTTTTGTGCTATATAAACTCCGTTTTCTCCATCAACATCTTTCACTTTTACTACTACTATTTCATCTCTTGTTGTTGTTATTTTTTTTCCTACTATCTCAGCATAGATTGGTAATTCTCTCCAACCTCTGTCTACCAAAACTGCTAATTTTATGGCCTTTGGTCTTCCAAAATCAAATATGGCATCAATTGCAGCTCTTACAGTTCTACCTGTATATAAAACATCATCTACAAGGAATATTACTTTATTATCAATTTCGGTATTAAGTTTTGTAGCCTTTACAATAGGTGCTTCCCCAAGCAATGATAAGTCATCTCTATAAAAAGAAATATCAATTTCACCTACAATAACTTTAGTTTTAATCTCCTTATTAATCTCATCTCTTAAGTAATTTGCCAAATATATTCCTCTTGTTCTAATACCTGCTAAAATAATACAATTTGTATCTTCTGAGTTTTCAACAATTTCAAGAGCCATTCTTCTTAATGTTCTAAAAAATGAACCCTCATCCATTAGCCTATATTTCTCTGTTATATTTTTTGCCATTGCGAATGTCACAAATTTTAAAGTAGGGGCAATCGCCCCTAAAATACAATAACTTTCACTAAGGAGTTTGTTTGTTTTATAAAGTAAATTCCCTTATCAAGTTTTATATTACCTTTTCCTTCAAATACAAGTTTACCAGAAGCATCATAAACTTTTGAATTTTCATCAATTTTCAAAATACTCCTTACAAATAAAACTTTATTTCTTTTTTCAACAACTTGAGTAGTATAACTATTCAAGAAAGATACTTCCCAAGATTTAGATATAATTTTTGTACCAAAAGGACCAGAAAAGCTAACAAAGGCATAAATTGAATCCTTAACATAACCCAGGTTAGGAACCCACCATATATAATAATGTCTAACTAAACTATCAGAAAGTGGATTAAAACCTAAATTGCCTGCTTGTTGTTTTATTAGTGAGGACCAAACTTTCCCCTTTAGTTTTGAATATAATTTATAAGCATTAAATGTTCCTGCTGGAACAGTTACTTGTTCTTGAGATAAAACCCTCATAGTATCTTCATACCACCATAATGTATCTGCATAATTAGCATTATTATCTCCATCAAAATCACCCACATATGGTCCAGATAATTCTAGTCTCCATTTATTATTAATGGTGAAAGGAGTTACAATTGCTTTAATATCTACTTTATAAGGAGAACCATCTGTTTTCTTTCCTATTATATAAAGCCTTCTCAATGTATCAGTAACTTCATAAACCGTATCTTGATATATACTATTAGAATTTTGGTAATAAATAGCGGTATATATTCCCTTAGCGGGATAGTTATTATATGTGAAGGATTGATTTACAAGAAGAGTTTCGACCTTTGTAGAGTACGAACCAGAATTACCCTGAGGAGTAAGCAAGCTATCCCTTTTCCAACCACCAAGCTCAAAGAGCTTATTATCAGTTATACCAAGATAGTTCAAGGCTTGTCCAAAAACTAACAATATCATATTGCAACCCCCCTTTTTTTTAAGAAAAGTTTATAAAGTTGTTCGTCGTTTATAGATAATATACCAATTTCATCTCTATTGAAAATTTCTCCTAATTCCTTTTTAGATAAATCCAAAACAAAAACATCTTTATTTAATTTTCTGGCGATTTGAAAAATCTTATACTTGTTCGAGTAATCTTTTGCCAAAATAATGACTTTTGCTTTTTTAATAGATTTTAGGACTTGCGTTGTTCCTATTTTTAATTTATTAGCTTTTTTAGAAAGCCTAAAAACTTCTATCATTTTCAAAATTTTAAAGCTTAATTTTATTCCCACTTTAAAATTGTGGATAATATGAACTTTGAATTTAGTGAAGAGCAAAAAATTCTAAGAAATACAATAAGAAGCTTCGTGGAAAGGGAAATTAAACCTATTGTAAATAAGATGGAAAATGAAAATTACTTTCCATATGAAGTTATTAAGAAGATCGGAGAACTTGGTATGCTTGGAGGTTATGCTAATGATATTAACACAATAAGCTCAACTATAATAATTGAAGAAATTTCGAGAATTTCACCAGCTATCGGAGTTATAATATCAGTTCACAATACGCTTGTTTGTAATGGAATATTTGAGTTTGGAACAGAAGAGCAAAAAAAGAGATATCTACCAGATTTAATCAGTGGAAATGCTATTGGAGCTTATGCTCTCACAGAAAGTCAAGCAGGAAGTAATCCATTAGAAATGAGTACAAACTATAAAAAAGTTAAAGATAAATATATTTTAAACGGAAGAAAAATCTGGATTACGAATGGGCCAGAGGCAAGATATATTTTATTATATGCTATTGAAGATAAGAATAATCCAAAAAATTCAATGACTTGCTTTATAATTGATACAAAAAGGGAAGGCTTTCAAGTCGGAATTATTCATAACAAAATTGGTCTTAAAGGAAGCCATAGTTGTGAGATAATTCTAGATAATTATATTGCTTATAAAGACGAAATTCTTGGAAATGAACACGAGGGTTATAAAATTGCTATGAAATTATTAACTGGTGGAAGAATAGGAATAGCTGCTCAAAGTCTTGGCCTTTCAATTGGAGCTTATGAACTTGCTCTAAACTATTCAAAACAAAGAGAACAATTTGGAAAAAAAATTTCAGAATTTCAGATGATTCAATATTATCTAAGTGAAATGATAACAAGAATATATGCAAGTAGATTATTAACTTATTATGCTTCTTATTTGAAAGATAAAGGACAAAATTGCAGACTTGAGGCAAGTATTGCTAAATTATACGCATCAGAGACTGCTAATTTTGTGGCTGATAGAGCAATTCAGATATTTGGGAGTCTTGGATATGTTGCAGATTTTGATATACAAAGATATTACAGAGATGCAAGAGTTTTAACAATATATGAGGGAACAAGCGAAATTCAAAGGATTATAATATCAAGAGAAATTTTAAAATGAAACAAGTTATACTTGATATAGAAACAACAGGTATTAATCCAAAGAAAGATAGAATAATTGAAATTGCAATAATAGAATTAGAGAATTGGAAAGTGATTAATGAATTTTCAACTCTTATAAATCCAAATGTGAGAATTCCGGAAAAAGCTTATAAAATTCACAACATTTCTGAAAAAATGCTAATAGATGCTCCAAAATTTGAAGATATTTCCAACATTTTGAGAAAAACTTTAAGTAATGCTATTGTTTTTGGATATAGATGTTTAACATTTGATTTAAAGTTCATAAATTACGAACTTTTTAGAATTGGAAAAATACCAATTTTCCCCACTGTTTTTGATCTTTCAGCTTTTAATGATTTCTTTAAAGCTAAATCTCTCTATAAGATGGCAAAGAGATTAAAAATAAATATTAAAAAAAGACATAGAGCACTAACAGATGCTCAAATTACTTTAAAGATTATGAGGTGGTTAATTGAAAACTTCAATCAAATTTCTCTTGAGAAATACTTTTCAAGATACGAAGATAAAGCAGAAATTTTAGCAAAAATCTCAAACAGCGAATTTTACTCAAAAATTATATATAGAGGAAAATACAAAATCTCTGAACATATTGGTTTTCCAATTGAAATGAATCAAAACTATGCAATTTTTTATAATACCAAATTTGAAAGATTATACAAAATTTATTTTAATAGGATTATAGCAATCGAAAATGAATAGAATTCTTGTTTTCTTAATAATTTTAGGATGTGCAAGAGTTGGGTATCCACCTGGAAAACCAGAAACAATACCACCAAAAATAGAAATAGACTATCCACAAAAATTCAATGCATTTCCATTTAACATAAAAATCAATATTAAAGATAATACAAAAATAAAAACATTTAAATTTTATGCAAACGACTTAAAATTACTTGAAAAAAATCTTGAGACACAGGAAACAACATTAAATATTTCGATTGATACTTTACAAAATTTCTCAGATACAATAGCTACTTATAACTTCACTTTTCAAGCATTAGACATCTACGACAACATATCTAATAAGCAAATTGTGATTTATTATAAAAAAGAGGAAAATCCTCCCTTAATTCAAATTTTAGATACAAACTTCAAAATCCTACCTTATAAAATTTTACTGAACTTGAAGGATGACACAAGATTGAAAAGTTTAACTATTTTCAAAAGTAATAACATTTTAAAATCTTTTTCTTTATTCTCAAGAGATACAACATTTGAAATAAATATTGATAGTAGTGGTTTATTAATATTAAAAGCACAAGACATTTACTTAAATTCTCAAGAACTACGTTTTGCTATCCCTTAAAATTTTCATATGACTGCTTTAGAAATTTTAAAAGATGTTGTTGAAAATAAGAAGACCGGTTTGTTGAAAATAGATGCTTATATACTCCTCTTTAAAGAAGGTCAACTCTTAGAAGTCTCTGGAAAAACATCTAATAGAGAATTAGCCATAAAAGATATATTGGAAAATAATTACAAAGATGGGATTTTCCAAGAAGTAGATACATCTATTCTTATTTCATTTCAAGAACCACTTGACATATCAGATAAATTGCCAAAGAAGAGAACAAGAGAGATAAAATTAGATGAAGAATTAATCAAAAAGATTGACAATATCAAAAAAAGCATCCCTAACTTAAGAAAATGTTTAGTTGGTAAAATAGGAGGGGAGATTTTGGCTTATGATAAAATAGATGAAGATGAAATAGAAAATATCGTAAATAAAATTGAATCTATTTATGAGAGGTTTTCTGATATGAATGAGATTATTTTAAGTTCCAAAGGAAATGTTATATTTATGAAATTTCAAAATGAAAAATTTGCATTTTGCAATTTAGATAGTTTAGGAAATGTTGGTATTTTGAAAATCTTAGTAAGCGAATTGTTATGAGTGAAAAAAAAGACGTAATTAGAGTTGAGGGAACAATAAAGGAAGTATTACCTAATGCATTGTTTAAAGTAAAGCTTGATAATGGTTTAGAGGTATTAGCATACCTTTCTGGAAAAATGAGAATTCATTATATCAAAATTGTTCCGGGTGATAGAGTAATTGTAGAATTGCCAGTTTATGATCTAAATAAAGGGAGGATTGTTTATCGCTATAAATAAGACGGTCAAGATATTTTAAATATCTCAGGGAAATATCTCTTGAAAATATTATAATTACATTCTCATCATTCCTATTATCAGCATTTGAGGAAAAATTATATGAGCCTGTTATTACAATCTGACTATCAATAATTATGAACTTATTGTGCATGTTTCTTGGATTGCTATCAAGATAAACTTCCATATTCTGCTCTTTAAATCTCTCATATTCAGAAAACTTACTAACTTGACGCTTTTCAAATAATCCTCTAACCTTAACATTTCTCTTATAAGCACTAATCATTGCATTTCCTATTTTATCATGTGTGAATGAAAATGCTGCAAAGTCAATCGTTTTCTTTGCACTATTTATAAGCTGGACAATTCTTATACTTGGTTTATCTTGAGGTGAAAAGTAATTTTCTATTCTAATTCCATCAATTTCTAAAACATTATTTCCAATTTTTACTTTTTCTCTAGAAAATCTTTTTTGGTGAAACATTTGTGAAAATTCACTTAAATAATTATTTGCAAGTAATCTTGAGCTTATAATTAGAACGTTATTATCGTTTTTGAGAATATCATTATCAGTCCAATTCATTGAACCAGTTATTACAATTTGACTATCAATAACTGCAAACTTATGATGCATATAACTATCCAAATTTTGAAATACTACATCAATCTTATTATTTATCAGTTCTTTTAATGCTTTATAATCAGCATTTTGTTCATCTGTTACAATTTTTACATCAATCCCTCTTCTTTTGGCAGATATTAGAGCTCTTGCAAGTTCTTCATTTCCAATTTCAAAAACTGCTAAATATATACTACTTTTTGCATTTTCAATATAAAACTTTATATTGGGTATAATATCGTCATATCTCGTAAATAGAACTTTAATAAAACTATCATATTGAACAAGCTCATAATCTTTTTCAAACTTACAACTTCTAAATATTGAAGATATTGATAAGATGAAAACCGTCAAGAAAACTAAAAAGATTTTATTAATCCTAATTCTCTTTCTCATCTTTCTAAAATCCTCCTTTTAATTTGAGAAATTAAAAATCCATCATTATAATAATTTTCAATTTTATACTCTAAGTTCTTGTAAAATTGTTCTGCCTCTTCATCTGATAAGTTCTGAGTAAGTGCCTCATTATCGTAAATCCACTCAAATATAATTTTAAATTCCTTTTCTTTCAAGTTAAAACAATTGTTAATATTAAAGAAAGCTTTTTCAATTACCTCATATATACTCAAATTTAATATTTCACTTGCTTTCATATAAACAAGTTTAACGTTTTTTGGTTGATTTATATTTTCGTTCAGTCCTGGAGGGATTAAATAAGGACTATCTGTTTCAAAGAAAACATTTCTTAATTTAGTAATTTTTAAGGCTTTTTGAATATGGGGATTTTTATAAAGAATACTACCTGAAAACGAGATGTAATAATTTCTTTCTAAAACTTTCTCTGCAATCTCCTCATTTCCACTAAATGAATGAAAAACAACTGACTTTAAATTGTAATTTTTCAAGATTTCAAGTGCAATATCAAAAACTTTAAAAGAATTTTTAATATCTCTTAAATGTAAAATAACAGGTAAACTATAATTTTGTGCAATTTTCAATTGTTTTTCAAAAGCGTTTATTTGCTCTTTTTCACTGAACTTATTCCAATAAAAATCTAAACCAATTTCTCCAATCCCTATAACCTTTTCATTATCAATCATATACTCTATTTCGCTTATTTCATCTGATATATTATTTGGGTGAATACCAACAATTGCATATACAATTTCAAAATTCTTAGCTATCTCTATAGCTTTCTTAGATGATTCAATATCATATCCTACACAAAAAATTCTTTTAACATTCTCGTTTATTGAATTTTGAATAATTTCTTCAAGATTACGGAACCTCTCATCATTTAAATGTGCATGAGTATCAATATAGAACTTCAAAGTCTTAAATTTTAAAGCTAATTATCTTTAAAATATCATCATAAATCCTATCAACTGCACCTATGTGTTTTTGGAAAAACTCATCACAAACTAATTCTACATTATGACTTAAATTCTTGTCATTTTTTATAATCTTAATAACATTTATCATTTCATATTCATCCTTTACAATGAAAATTGCATTTTTGCTCTTGAAGTAATTCACATAATCTTTAACATTATTATAATATGGTCCAACAATTGTAATTTTCTTAAAATATAAACTTTCAAGAACGTTATGTCCACCATAATCTTCCAGAGTTCCTCCAATGAAACAAACATCCGAAATCTTATAAATACTTTTTAACTCACCTAAACTATTTAAAATTAAAACTCGCGAAGGTTTTAGCGGAAATCTTAGGCTAAAGTCAATTCTCCTTCTATTCAATCCATCAACAATTTTTTGAATATTTTCCAAGTGTCTTGGAGCAATTACAAATTTGTAATCTTTAAAATAATCTATAACTCTTAGGATTTTTTCTATTTCTTTAGAACGAACACTTCCGAACGTTATAATAAAATCATTAGTTTTAAATCCTAATTCCTCTCTACTAATATCTCTAATATTCATACTAATTGCATCGACTTTTAAATCTCCCAAAAAAACTACGTCATTTGCTTCTAAATTCTCAAATTTTAGTTTATCCTCTTCTGTCCTGGCATAAATCCTTAAAAATTTTTTAAAAATTGGTTTAAATATAAACGAAAATGCTTTATACATTTTGTACGATTTATCTGAAAATCTTCCATTTACAAGAAAAATTTTTAAACCATTCTTATAGCTTTTATTTATTAAATTAGGCCAAATTTCCGTTTCAGCAATAATTAAAACTTCAGGTTTCTCACTCAAAATTTTTTTTAAAACAAAGGGATTATCAAGGAAGTATCTAAAAATCTTAGTGTTTCTAAAGTTTTTCTTAGCATATTCAAATCCCGTTTTTGTAAAAACTGAAATTAATTTATCCTCAAACTTTTGAGCTAAAGGAAAGATTGCATTTAATTCACCTATTGAAGAGCAATGAAACCAAACTTTCATTTAAAATATCTATATGCCATTTTTGAAAGCTGTAATATCATCATTTCAGTAGTTCCTGCCCCAATATCATTCAATTTTGCATCTCTCATAAGCTTTTCAACAATATAATCCTTCGTATAACCATATCCTCCTAAAACTTGAATAGCTTCAAGTCCTGCCTCAACACCCAACTTTCCACATAAATACTTTAATGTACTTGCATTTACTCTATTATCTTTTTCTGGATTATAATATTTTGCTGATAAGTAAAGGTAAGTTCTTAAAACCTCTAATTTTGATGATATCCTTGCAACTTTTTCCTGAATAAGTTGAAATTCACTAATGGGTCTTGAAAAAGCTTTTCTTTCTTTACTATATTTAACCATCCACTCAACACATCTAATAGCTATACCTATAGATATTGCAGATATTGTAATTCTTTCAATTTCAAAACCTTTTACAACCATATAATATCCTCTATTTAATTGACCAAGTAGTTTGTCCTTACTAATTTTTACATTATCAAAGTATAACAAGGCTGTTGGGGAACCACGCATTCCAAGTTTGTTTAATTTCTTAGATACGTAAAATCCTCTACTTTTTGTATCAAATATAAAAGCACTTATCCCATCCTTACCTTCTTGACCAGTTCTTGCATATAATATTAGAACATCTGCAATTGAACCATTTGTTATAAAATTCTTTGAACCAGAAATATAAAAATAGTCACCTTCCAATATAGCTTTTGTTGTAATATTTTCTGCATCACTTCCTGCATTTGGTTCAGTGTATGCAAGACCGCCTATAAACTCAGCGTTTGCTAATTTAGGTAAGTAATAATCCTTTTGCTCTTTATTTCCAAATTTTACAATTGGATAAGCACAAAGAATATTATGAGCTAATAATGACAATGCTAAAGCAGGACTCTCTTTTGATATTTCTTCCAAAACAATAATTGCACTTAAAACATCCTCACCAATTCCACCATACTCCTCAGGTATAAGAATACCTGTAAAACCCAATTTACCCATCTTTTTAAATAAATCTATTGGAAAAAAGTCTTCCTCATCCATTTTCTTTGAAATAGAAGCAATCTCACTTTCAACAAACTTCCTCACATTATCTCTTAAAACTTTATGCTCTTGATCCTCTATATAATCCAAAAACCTAAAGAACATATCAAAATTTTAAAGGTTCATCGAATTAACTTTAAAATTTTCAATGTGAGGAGATATATATTAATTTTTGCGGTTTTAGCTTGTGGAAGGGATGAAGAGACGAAGTATTGGATATCTTCAAATTCATTACCTTACAAAGTTGCATACTTTGGAAATTATAAAATTTCAGATACGCTAAGTGTTCCATTACACTTAAAAAGTTCATGTATAGCATTTACACCAACGAATAACTTTGATAGTTATCAAGATTTGGGAAATTTACCATTTAATGCTGCCGGATGTTCTGCTATTAAACTAATAAATAGAATTTATATTTTTGACCCTTCGAACAATACTTTCATTCAGAAGGCTTCTTTGAAATATCCAGGAGATGGACTTTGCGCAGTCATCTTAAATAATCAAGTATATGCTATTGGTGGTGGAAATAATAAATTAGATATTAGTTTAAGATATCATGCATGTGATGTTTTAGAGGGAAAAATTTACGTATTTGGTGGAGAAAGTTCAAATGGAATATCATCTAAAGTTCTTAGTTATGATCCTAATTCAGATAGTTGGACTTATATAACTGATATGAAAACACCAAGAAAAGGAGTTGAAGCATCAAGAATAGGCAATAGTATTAATAACAAAATTACGAATGTTGTAGAAGTATTTAGAATATCCCCAATTGCTTTTTAATTCCTTCTTAAATATTTTAAACATATTTCTCAATTTTATAAATTTGAAACTACTTTTTAAATTTTTGGATATCAGTGACTTGGATAATTTTTTCATTATTCAAGGTATTTCACTTTCAGTCTCTGCAATATTCACTGTTAGCTTTGAAACTACATTTCAAAACTTTATACCTAAATGGAGCTTAGAAAAAAGCAAGATTTTGTTATTTAAAGCAATTCTTTTAACTTCATTTTTTTACATTAATTTTTCAATTTTTTATCCAAAAATAATACTACTCTTTCCATATGCAATTGTGCCATTATTTTTAAGCTATCTCTATTCAAGAAAACAATATTTAACTTCAAACATAATTAATTCAATTGCAATAATTTCACTTATAATTACCCTCATCACATTTAAACCAAAAGCTTTATATGATGTTCTAAAATTTTACTTTTTCATTTATTCAATATTTGCTATAATCCTCATTATTATTACAAAACCGAAAGCTCATTTTAATTTAAAAATTGTTCAGGATATATCAAACTATTACAAAATAGCATTTTTATCATCATTAACTTCACCACTTTATAGATATTTAGATAGATTTATACTCGGACTTTTAGGAAGTAATGGAGACGTTACCGGATTTAGCCTCATTAGAAGAATTGATAACACATTCAGGCAAATTCTGAATTCACCTCTTTCCATAGTAACTATTGAAATAAGTTCTAATATTCACTATTTCGAAAAATTCTTTCCAAAATACTTATTCATTGTCTTTCTCTTGTTCTTACTTGAGTTAATTGGAGGATACTTTATTATTTTGATTGTAAGTAACAGCTATTTTCTTAAATTTTATCCGTCATTAGTAATATTTTCTATAACATTCCTTATATCAGCAGTTTTTAGTATTTTTATAATAAGAAAAAGAGTTCAAAATGAACCCAAACCCTTTCTCATTTATAATGCATCGTTTGCAATCCTATTTTTTGCTTTTTCAATTATGTTGTTTCCAATATTTCAATCAACAGCCATTGCTATAGGATTTTTATTAAGTACGATTATTTCGGGATTTTTAGCACTTGTTTTAATTAAGCTTTAAAATTTTAATATGCGTTGTGTTCCTTTATTTTTAATATTTTCTATGTTTTTTGCATGCTCAAAGAAATCTGACCAAACATCTCCTGAAACTCCCTCACTCTCCAACTACGAAGTTCTTACATATTGGGGATTTGCAGTAGGTAAAACTCATAAATATTACTCGTTCGATTCCTCAATAGTAATTATGGCAAATCAACCACAACAACCAACAGTTACAAGAGATACATTTATAAGGTTTATAAAGGATACATTTGGAAACTTAAATATAATGTTTTATGACTCCTTCTTTAGTAACTCTCAAAAGATATACGATACACTTTATGTAGCTAATCCATTCATTATGGATACAATAAATATAAATTGGTCTGTATTTAGTATAAGAATTGGAGCTAAGGCTTATAAATCACCTCTATCTTCAAACGATATTTGGACACCTGTCGAAAAACAAAGTAAATACGTAGGAGTAAATGTAGTATTTCCTACTGCAGATTGTAGTTTACATCTTTATTTAGATACACTTAAGGTTGATGGTTCTCAAAGTATAGTTTTGGAAGCAAGTCCTGATACTTCATTCAAGTTATTATATAAAACTTTCTCAAAAATCAAATATAGATATCAAACAAAACCACAAACACAATTCTGTAGTGATACAACTATGAAAAATGATACAGTTTTTATTTCACACTTTGACACAGTTTATCTTAAAGCTTATAATGCAATTATGAAAAGTTTAGCATTCGATTCTTCAAAAGCATCCTTTCAGATAGGTAACTTTCCAGTTGATGTTATAATAAAGTCATATAGTAGGAGGGAGAAAGTTCAATAATAGTGAATTTTTATTAAACTTATATTATTATCTTTTGAGGGCAAGGTTATTTGACGATAAATGTTTTATATTAAGGAGACAAGGAAGGCTTGGTGTATATCCAAGCTTCAGAGGTCATGAAGCAGTCCAGGTAGGATGCGCCCTTGCCCTCGACAAAAATGATTGGATTTTACCATATTATAGGGGAACAGCTCTTGCTATTACATTTGGCTTAGATTTATACAATGCATTTTTATACTGGAAAGGAAATCCAATTGGTGAAAAATTTCCAGAAAATTTAAGGATTGCTAACTTTTACGTAACAATTGCAAGCCAATGTCCTCAAGCTGTAGGCTTAGCATTAGCAAGTAAACTAAGCAAAGAAAATTATTGGGTTTTAACAAATTTTGGGGACGGAGGAACAAGCGAAGGAGAATTTTATGAAGCAATTAATTTAGCAACTATTTATGACGT
>JBDRXT010000024.1:0-16210 GCA_039803045.1 Caldifarciminota bacterium | reverse complement strand
ATTTTCACCCGGTTTAACACTAATTTTTGAATTATAAATTAATCTGCCATTTGCCTCATAAATTTTAATATGTAAAACCTCACTCTTATCTGAAATATAAATCAACTTTCCATCTTTAAGTTTTACGTTTTTATTAACTAATTTCTCTTTATTGCTTATTACCAAATCGTTTATTCTAGAATATGTTGAATATACATGAAAATATCCTGTTCTATTATCAGCCCAAGCAACATAAACATTTTGACTATCAGCATAAGCTTCAATATAATGACCAGGCCAACAATAATAGTTTACATTATCAACACTTCCACAATCATTTTCTTCAACAAATTCAAATGTAGTATCACTTACCCTTATAGGGTTACTCCAGGAAGACCCAAAATTAACAGAATTTATAAAAATAAAATAAATGAGCATTACCATAGGGATCGAAAGTAATAGCAGGCATATAATATATTGAGTTATTTCCATTAGGTGCAACCATAAAGGTATCCCAGCTAAACAAATTATACCTTAAAATATAAACTCTCCAATTGCTTCTACTTCCAGTACTTGTATGCATATAAGCATTTAAAACCCTTCCGCCATAAGCACTGGCATGAATTAGGAGCAATCGCATAACTCATTATAGCAACTTTCTGTGAACTTGACCAATTTAAACAATCAGCAGATTTTGAAACCCATATTCCAATATCCACAGGATCATCTCCCCAAAATAATCCCCAAAATGTATTCCCGTCAGTTGTTATAATAGGAACAGCTCCATTCGTACTATTTGGAACATTTACAACAGTCCAATTATTTCCGCTATCAAAAGAACAAGCAACTTTAATAATAGAAGAACCTCCGGAATATGAAGCAAATATAATAGCTATTGTATCTTTCTTAACAGCCATCCATGGATGATCTAAATAACCTGTTGATAATATTTTTGTTTGGGAGAATGTATTTCCAAAGTCAGAAGTTTTTCTATAAGCTATGCTTGTAATACTCTTTCACAACAGGATCACAACAATCACTATTGCCAATTACCCCCAGTAGAGCCGTTATCCACCCAACTTGAAAGCCCATTAAACTGACTAACAACAATGCTTATTTCGGCCTGTTCTTGAGAACCAGTTTTGTCATCTATCTTTACATTTGGATTAAAAGGAAAATTTGAAATTATAATAAAAGTTAACATGTGAAAATTTTAAAGCACTTGCAATGGTGGTAAATTTTTATCTTTATCTGACAATATAGGATTTTCAATAGGCCAGGGTATGTTTAATGTTTTATCATTATATATAATACCGGCTTCGTATTCCGGATCATAATATTCATCTGCAAAATAAATTAAATGAGTATCTTCAAGAGCTAAAAATCCATGAGCATAACCTTTTGGAATAAATAAAGCTTTATTTTCATCAAGCTCAATCATCAAATATTTCAAACTATCTAAATTTACAACAACATCCAAAATTCTCCCACTTATCACCTTTATAAACTTGGCTTGCTCTTTTGGAGGTTTTTGAAAGTGAAAACCTCTTATCACACCTTTCCTTGAAAATGAATGATTTACTTGAACAACATTAAAATCAAAATTTATTTTTCTAAAAATTTCTATAAAAAATCCCCTTTCATCTATATTTTTATTTAATTCAAAGAGAAAAACATTGGGTAAGGGAAGTTTTGATATATTCACTTTATATTCAAAATTTTCATTGTCTCTCTAACAATTTCATAATCCTTATCCTGAGCTAAAACTATTCCATCCCAACTATAAACCTCTTTTAAAACTTCCATAGCTTGTTTGTCCTCATTTAATTCTAAAAACACTTGCCTAATTTTATTTTTTAAATTTTCATCTAAGCCTTCCCTCACTACTACTCCATCATTTGGTATACTATCCGTAAATGCTATTACTTCAATCTTGTCAAGGATATCCTTATACTCATTTAAAAGTCTTTTTTCAGCTCCTTCAAATGTTGTGGCTAAATCAGCCTCCCTATTATAAACAGCTAATATTGCATTATCATGAGAACCAGTTTGAATTCTATCTTTAAAGAATTTATCCGGATTTATACCATTTTTGATCATATAAGCTTTTGGAAATATATAACCACTTGTAGATGCAGCATCTGGATATGCCCAAATTTTACCCTTTAGATCATATAAAGTTTTAGCAACTCCCTTTCTTACAACAAATTGAGATCTATAAAAAGCCTTTCCATCTCTTAGTGCTTTTACTAAAACTTCAACTTTGTATTTATCACGAGCTAAAACATAACCAAAAGGTGGCAAAAATGCTATATCTATTTTATTACTTCCAAGAGCTTCAACAAGTGCAGTATAGTCAGTCGCTAAATAGGATTTTACCTTTATTCCAAGTTTTCTTGAAAGAATATCTATAAGAGGTTTTGTAGTAGTTGCTATTTTTTCAGTCTCAGCAGATGGAGTAAAACCAAGAACAAGAACACTTTCTTTTTTACAACTAATTAAAAATACCCCCCCAATTACAAGAAAGGGGAAAACTAATCTTTTCATTTAATCTAAGGTTTCTTCAAACCCTTATAACTATATCCAGCTTTTTCAATAGCAGCTTTTATCTTCTCTTCATCAAACTTATAACTGTCTTCCATAACTATGTAGAATACACTTTCCTTTGAATTATAAGTTACATCTTTCACACCTTCTAATGATTTAATAGCATTTTTGACTTGTTCAACGCAGTGATAGCAAGATATTCCACCTACTACAATAGGAACACCACTAACTTGATACACACTCGTAGCATTAACCTTCCCCACTTTCTTTTCGTCCGGACATGCAAAAGCTAAACCAACAAAATTTAACGCAATTAAAAATAATCTCATAATCATATCTTTTCAACCCCCTTTACTTCATAACCTTTCTTAATTATTGCATCTTCTATTTCCTTTATATCTACATTTTCTATATCAAATTCTGCTAACTTCTCTTCAAGCGATACAGTTACATTTCTTCCTCCAAAACTTTCTATCGTTTTTTTCACAGTTCTTACACATCCCTCACAATCCATTCCACTAATTAATATTCTATATTTCATAGTTCTAAAATTTTAAAGCATATCCGGTTTTCTGCTTAAAACATATAAGTACTGTTGAACCCAACCTGCCCAATCACCATACTTTTTCCTAAAAAACTCACTAATAATTTTATAATCCTTATTTGTTAAACTTTTATTTTCCTTCAATTTTAATTCATCTAAATAATACTTAAAAACAATGTTCTTAATATGGACATCTATTGGAAATGCTATATCAAAATCAAGAGAAAACAATAAAATACAATCAGCAATTTTGTTTCCAATTCCCTTAATTGAAACAAGTTTCTCGTGAGCAACTTCGTAAGGTAAACTTCTTAATGCATATAAATCAAAACCATTTAAAACGCACTTTGAAAATTCAATTATTGAATAAATTCTATTTTCAAATCTTACTGGAAAATTTTTCAAGTCATCAAAATTCAGATTTGATATAAATTCCGGCCCTGGAAAATAAAAATCATTTGAAAACTTTTTAGATATCAAAAATACGCACTTTGCTATATTATAAACTGTATTTTGAGGAGAAAAAAGAAATGTTATTGAAATCTCAAATGGCTCCTGTCTTAAGATTCTAATACCTCTATAATTTAGAGCATACTTCAAAACATTATCCTTTTCCATTATTCTATAAAGATTAGTAATTTTCCTATCAAACTTAAAATAGAAATTCAAAAAATCTTCAATATCTAAGGTTTTACTAAGTTGAGGAATATAAAAATTTCTACTTTTTGCCTTATAGTAAATTACTTCATTTTCCTGCTTCAAACCCAAAATGTTATTATAAACTACACCCCAAATAAATCCATCTTTATCAAGTTTTGCATATTTAAATTCTTGATTTTCATAAACCCCCCATCTAAATGCTTGACCACAAGTTAGTGTTGCATATAAGTTTAAATCATCTAAAATTTTAAATTTCCCTTCTACCATAAACATCTAAATATAAGTTTATATTGCTATCAAAGAACAATGGCCTATAAATCAATACATTATCAGAAATAGCCTCGTTTATTCTTAGTTTAAATACTTCATTTTCAATTCTTATATCAACATTTAGATCTAAATCTCTTTGCGTTTTTGAATTTAGTTCAATTGTTTTGATGTAATCTTTTATATATTCATAAAAAATTTCATCTCTACAGGCATAATAAGAACTTTTGTAAATATGCGGGGAAGTTATAAGTAAGTTTCTTCTTTGATAAACTTGAGGCTCAATAAATTCAAGTTTTTTGTAAGATAAGACGTAATTTCCAATATCATAATCGTATGACTTAATTAAATTTCTTAAGGAGGGAATAAATGGAGGATAACTCCTATAATTTAACTTTGGTTCAAAGCTAACGTGTTTGTATTCCAAAACTTCTCTCATTATATAATTTCTAATATCATTTATGTTAGTTATTTTCAGTTTTATTCCAAATCTCTTAATAAGCTGTTCAAATATCCACCAAGCAGGCATACTATCCTCATAGTTTAATAATGCTTGTTTATATACTTGAACTCTTCCCTCAAAATTTGTTCTACTTCCTTCTTCTTCAAATATTGTAGTTTCTGGCAAAATATACTTAGCATATTTAACACTATAATCTGCAAAGGGGGAAATATAAATGATTATTGGAATGTTGTTTAGTGCTTTTTCTACTTCCTCTCTATTTGGAAATTCAAGTAATAAATCAGTGTGCCATATAAACAATGCTTTAATTTTACCATCAATTGCTTTCTTTATAATTTCATAAGAACTAACATTATCTAATCCAATATCTATAAAACCTTGACTATTTGGCCTTGTTCTCAAAACTAAAACCTTACAATTATCCCTATAAACTGAACCAACAAGAATATTTCTTATAACATTGTAAGGCATATTATCAGGAAGTATTATTACTGTTTTTCCAGGTTTCAGTTGTATGTTCTCAAACTTTTTATCTTCTTTCAATAGTTTAGCTAAGTTATATGCATAGATTTCTAAATCATCTGGATGGAAAATTATTCCCTTAGCCCAATTTTCTAAAATATATCTTTCTTTATAATAATTAAACACATATAAATTAGCACCTCTTCGACTTGCTTTAATTAGCCTAATACCAATAGATGGGAAACTATTTTTTATATCTCCAAAAATTATTATGTTTTGGGCATCTTCTATATCTGAAATCTTTCCATTCGAAACCGAATATCCAAAAACCTCCTTTATAGCATCGCTTTGAAAACTTAAATCCGAAAAGCTGAAATTATTCGTAAAAAATAATTCTTTAAAGAAAATTTTTGATATATATGCACTTTCATTTGAACTTCTTGCCCCTGTAATAATAGCAATTTCTTCACTATTCAAATTCCTTATATCCGAATATATTGCATCTAATATATAATCCCAATTAACCCTTCTATAGTTTCCATTTTCTGAAATCGTTGGATATGCAATTCTATTACTTGCATTTACCCAACTATAAGAATATCTCTCTCTATCCGAAAGCCAAAAATCGTTTACTTTCGGATTATCTCTTGATGTAATTCTATATATTTTAAATAAGTCTTTTCTTCTTCCTCCAGTTTCAAAATAACCTCTACTTTTTGGAAATTTTCTCCTAACATTTACATATATATTAACACCTATTGAATCATCTGGAGCAATACTTTCAACAATTTCTATTTCCCAAGGTCTTGCCCTAAACTTATAACTTCCATCATTAATAGCACCAAGTGGACATATTTCAAACATATTTCCAGAAAATTCATTTTCAATAATTTCTTTTTCCCATACTCCAAACACTTCATACCATCCTCTATTATAAGTTCCCCAATCAGTACCTCCACCTATTAGCCAAAAAAATCTGTTACATCTATCACACTCAATACACCTATTAGGATATAAATCCAAAAATGGACTAATGTTTTTCCTTTCAAATTCTCTCTTAGGAAATTCATACCTACTTCTATCTGGACCAAATCTTAATGTCAATTCTTGTAAATCACATTCACCTCCTGCATCACAAGTAGGACAATCTAATGGATGGTTTAAAAGAAGTAGTTCTAATACTCCATTTTGAATATCATTTTTAACAGTTTTACTGTTTGTTATAACCTCCATATTTTCTTGAGCTATAGTTGAACATGCAGGCATTATTCGTGTGATATTGTTTATCTTTACTTCTACATTACAAATTCTACAAGCTGCCACATATGGTAATTTTGGATGATAGCAAAAAACAGGAATAAATATCTTATTTCTCCAAGCAACATCCAAAATTGTTTCACCATCTTTAAATTCATAATCTACATTATTTATTTTCAATCTCTTCATAGCAAGAATAAAAATTTTAAAGCTTATCAACTTATCTTGATTTATTTAGATGCTATGTTATGGTTAATTTTAATGTTTGGAATTGAAAAGAAAGGGGTTATAAATCAAAACTCCTCAGTGATTGAAACAAAGAGAAGTGAATATATACCAAAAGTTGATAATTCCTATAAATTAGCTCCATTCTTTGGCTATACAGAAGAAAAAGAGCAAATTGTTAATCTCCTAAGAAGTGGTAAAATTCTTGTTGATGAGGTATTTCTAAAAAAAAGAATAGAAAGATTAGATAGTTTTTACTCTATAAGATGGAACGAGGAAAAGCAAGCAATATGCCATAGATATATTATAAAAGGTATAGAGTGCCCTTCAATTCACCCACACATGAATAGAATATATTATTATTATAATAAATGGAAATATGAAAATGACGAATGGGCTTATGCAGAAATGATTACACTTATTGAAGATGGTGAAAGATTACTAGGTGCTTATATAGAAAATGAAAAATCAAAAATAAATAAATTTGTTGAACCTGCAAAAGTTTCACCTGCTATCATAAATAAAGAATTTAAAAAAGATGAATTTAGAATACTTGATGGAAATAACTGGAATACATTTGCTATTGCTCAAAGTAGTATTTATGAGTATAACCCTACGATTGTTCAAGTAGGTAATGAAGATACACTTATTGCAGGGATAAACGTATCTCAGTGTAATTCATGGTGTGCTACAAATTCAACAAAAGAATGCATTGTTGTATTTAGGTCTGTAAATGCAGGACAAAGTTGGTCTCCAATGTTTTGTATAGTCCCACCTGCTCCTCCCAATGATTATAACGTTGGTGAAGTTGCTATTGGAGCAGATCCCTATAGAAGATTATTTGTAGTAGCATATACAAGTGATTATTACTATCCTGATTACGATATAGGCCAATTAACATTTGATAAGAATGGAAATGTTATTTATAATACATGGGTTGATATTTCAACAACATCAACACTAACACCATATGTAAATGCAGAATTTAATTGGGGACAATCTAATTGTCAAGGTCAAAACCCAAATCAATGTGCTTGTTCTTCTCTTGATAATTGGTTCTTTATTGGTATGAATAAAGGGGGAGGTGGTGTTAGAATATGGAGATCTACAAATTGTGGAAATAGTTGGTCTATGGTTTATAATGGACCTGCAAGGAATGGAAGTGCTTATAACAATAATCAAATTATGATCGAAACTACAAATGATTCAAGAGGTAACTCATCTGTATGTGCTAGTTCAAATGGGGGTGATAACACAATTCAAGCAGTTTATGGATGGAGAAATAGTAATACTGACCATAGAATAGAACATCTTTATACTGATGTTAATGGAGGCTGGGGAAATACATGGACATCTACAACAGTTTTAAGTAATTACGCATATCCAATTAATCAGCCTTGGCTTTCGGTTGCAAGAAGATTAACAAATGATAGTACGACTCATTTTCTTGTATTTGAAAGCCAATTTAGTTCAACAGATGGAGATATTAGATATGTGAGAGCAAATGGTATTCCACCATCTGGATGGTCTAATGTTCAAAACATTGATTATAGCACTGTAGATAGTAGAACACCAACAGTTCATACAGATGCAAGATGGCAATGGTGTCCTGGTGCCACTACAAATACTGCAAATTACTTTCATGTTGCATTTTACCATAAATGTCCAAATAATTTTGATGGTTCATTGTGTAATGAGCCATATACAGTTTATAATAATTCATTTAGGGTTGCAGTTTTGAGATATAATTGGAATTTAACACAAAGAGGACCAGAAATATGTGGAAATTTAATAGCTGATACAATTGCAATTCCTCCTCCTCCAAATTATTCAAATGGTGGTATTTGGCAAAATTGGTGGCAAATAAATGGAACAACATTTAGAACAACATCAGGAATTGGTTCACCCTGGTGGTTTGGAGTAATGTGGGTTTATAGATATAGTTCAACAGATTGGGACGTGGAATGGACAATTTTATCTTATAATTGTATTACACCAGTAAGTAAAGATGAAGTAAAAGAAGGAAAAGACATTATAATTAAAGGGAAGTTAATTGAAATTTATATAAACTCAGATTGGGAATTTAAAGTGTATAATCTAAATGGAATGAAAATTTTTGAAAACAAAGGTAAAGGTAATACAAAATTTAGTTTAAGTGTTCCAAAAGGAATTTATATCTACAAACTTAACAATAAATTTGGAAAAATCATAATATAAAGGGGCTTTGCCCCTTCCTTTAAAATTTCAAAGTAATGTTTAAAATTGTATATGATAGTATAAAGTATATAGAACTACAAAGTAGCTTTTTAATCATAAGTGCTTTTGAAAGCTATTTAAAATCAAATGCTTTTAATGGATACATATTGTTCAATAATAAAGATTTTGTATATGTAATAGGAGGGGAAATTTTTGGAGTTAGAAAGTTAGAAGATATAAAAAGACCCTGGATAGCAAACGTTTACGAATTAAATCCAAAAACTAACATCTTATTTATGAACCTGAAAAATAGTGATCAAATTGAAAGTCTTAAAATAACTTCAAAAACTCTTGAAATCCTCTTAAAAAACACACTTGAAATAACTCCATATATCTGGGTGGAAATTAAATCAAATGAAGATTTTTACGATATTGTTTATTTCTCTGCTCAAATAGTAGGTATTTATAAAAACTCTTCAAGAATTCAAGAAATTATAAAATCAGAATTATCAGATAGAATTGAGATAAACATCTTTGATTTTAAACATATATTTGAATCAAAAAAGACAGAAATAATGAAAGCACTTTATATAAAAAGATTTGAAAATATATGGCAGAAGTACAAAGAAATAGTTATAAAGGAGTATGGTAAAGAAAGATTAGACATAGAATTTAGAAAAATTCAAAAGGACTTATCTAAAGTTTATCCATCTTTAGATCCACTTTTTGGAATTGTAGATTTAGATAAAGACCTAAACTTAAAAATTCAATCTCTAAGTGAAAGTGAAATTGAAGGCGTTAAGCATCTTCTCACTGAGTTTTACAAAAAATCTCTCCCAAAGAAAGTAGAAATAATAAGACAAGAAATTTCATGAAAAAATTTAGTGAAATTATATTTTCGAAACTATCAAATACATTTAAGATAATATTTTTATTCGTCACTATTATAAACATAATTTTGATTTTTACCCTATCAAAAGTTTTTGAAAAATCAAACGATATTGGATTTATAAGAGGTCAATTAACATCATTTTCCCTAATGATATATAGCGTAATATCAAATATTCATTCAAAAGAATATGCAAAAGTTTCATTTTCAGAAAACTTCAAAAAAACATTACCTGTAATAAACAAGTACAAGGAAGATAGGTGGGCAAATGAATTTCTAAAGTTCACAGATGATTTTAGTAAGTTTATAGAAAATCCAGACAAGAAGAAAGCTGACAATATGTTCAAAATTGCAGAAGAATTAAATAGAGAATTACTAGAAATAGATTCAGAAAGTAGAAAAATTACAACGTTTGGAGTTATTTTTGTAATTATATTAAATATAGTTTTTATTGGCTTTGTTGGAATATTAATGGTTAGACATAGTTATAAGCTTTCTGTTGAATTTTCAGAACCACTTATTGAAATTAGAAATATACTATCAAGAATAGCATTAGGAAGTATTGAAAGGAAATTTGATTATAAAGGAAATATAGAAGAAGTCCATGAAATATTTGAAAGTATTGAAACTTTAAGAAAAGATTTACATGAAAGTAAACTCAGAATTCAAGAAATTTTAAGAAGATACAGGGAAACTTAGACCTTAAGTTCTAACTCAAGAAGTTCTAAAAATTCTTTATTTGAATTTGTTCTTTTCATTTTATTTATAATAAATTCCATCGCATCTACAGGATCTTTACTTGAAATAGCTTTCCTTAATGCCCAAACTTTTTTCAAAACGCTCTCTTCTAATAGAAATTCTTCTCTTCTTGTTCCACTTCTATTTAAATCAATAGCTGGGAATATTCTTCTATCAGCTAACCTTCTATCCAAAACAATTTCCATATTTCCAGTTCCTTTAAATTCCTCATATATAATATCGTCCATCCTTGAACCTGTTTCAACTAATGCAGTTGCTATAATTGTAAAGCTACCACCTTCTTCTAAACTTCTTGCTGCTCCAAAAAACTTCTTAGGTTTAATAAGGGCAGTTGCGTCAAGACCACCAGTCATTGTTCTTCCAGAGTGAGGTGCTATTACATTATGAGCTCTTGCCAATCTTGTTATTGAATCTAATAATATTACTACGTCCTTGCCCATTTCAGCTAATCTTTTTGATCTTTCAAGAACTATATCAGCTATATAAACATGTTTTTCAGCAGGTTGATCAAATGTAGAATAATAAATTTCGGCTTCTGGAACAAGCCTTTTCATATCTGTAACTTCTTCTGGTCTTTCATCAATAAGTAGAATTATCAAATAAATTTCTGGATGATTTATAACAATACTTTGTGCGATTTTTTGAAGAAGCACAGTTTTTCCTGCCCTTGGTGGTGATACGATTAATCCTCTTTGACCCTTTCCAACAGGTATAAAAAGATCTATTATTCTTCTTGAAAGATCTTCATCACCAGGAATTTCAAGATTTATTTTTTGAGTTGGATAAAAAGGGGTTAATTTCTCAAAATCCCTTCTTTCTAAAATCTTATCGACCTCAATATCATTAACTGTTTCAACTTTTACAAGTGAATGGTATTTCTCATTTTCCTTAGGAACCTTCGCAAAACCTGCTATCATATCACCCTCTTTCAACTTATGCTTCTTTATAATAACAGGAGAAACATATATATCATCTGAGCTAGGTTGAAAATTTTGATGAGCCATTCTCAAAAATCCATATCCGCCCTCTGGAATAATATCTAATAACCCTTCCCTAAAAACAAGGCCGTCCTCTGTTGTGGTATTTTCTATAATTTTTCTAATGAGTTCATCTTTTTTGAGGTTTTCATATCCTTCTATATTCATTTCCTTAGCTATTTCGTATAATTCAGAAAGTTTTTTCTGTTTTAATTCCCTTACTAACATAATTTCACCCCCTATAGCAATTTTGAATCGTTAATAAATAAATCAAAATTACAATTTAAAACTTTTGCAGCCTTTTGAGCCATGATTGTTCTATCTAAAAATATTTCAAAAAACTCAAGAACAGGAGCAATTTTTATATCAATTTCAATTTTATAAGCAATTGATTTTCTTTCTTTATTAATAATAACTTCCCTATTGATGGCAGCATAATTTACTCTATCATGAATATCAATATTTAAGTTTTCAATTGTTCTAACTCTTGTTCTATGAACATCTGCCTTATCTGCTAATATAAGGGCGGCAGAGACTTCAGAAACTGGATATCCACTTGCTTCATGATGTGTACCAATAGCACTTATAACAATTCCTATTTCTTCGTAACTCATATTCATTTCCTTCAGAATATCATAAGCAAGCATAGCACCACTAACTTCATGATTTATTCTATTTATACCATTTCCAATATCATGTAAATATCCTGCTATTTCAGCAAGCTCAGCAAGCCTATCTGGATAACCAAGTTCTCTGAGTATTCTACCTGCTTGATATGAAACCCATCCTACATGTCTAAATCCATGCTCGGTATATCCCAAAGATTCTAAACATTTATCAGCAAGTGTAATGTAATACTTAACTTTAGGATTATTTTTTACATCTTCTATCTTAACCATGTTTAGCCTCCTTACAATTTTTTAATAAAATCTATATTCTCTTCTACATAATTACCAATTACAACATAATCTGCACCATTATTAAGTAAACTTTCGATAATACCTAAATCTCTCAAACCTCCTCCAACTATAATAGGTAGTTTTGTTTGCTTAGATACAAAATTTAAAAGCTCATTATCTACTATAATTTTACTTCCAGAACCCCCTTCTAAATAAATTGATGAAAATTTCATAATTTCACAAAACTTTATAAAAGCTAAAATAATATCAGTATTTTCAGTTACATTATAAGCTTTTGAAAGAATGTAAGCACTTGTAAAATTGCTTCCAAGCAATAAATAACCTGTAATATAAACAGGTTTTTTTGATATCAAAAAAACATTCCTAAGAAGCTCATTATGAAAATAATTATAATCATATGTGTTAAGTGGAAAAGGGATAAAAAAAGCATCCACGTTTAAATTTATTTGGTAAGAATTACCAGCAAAGAGAAATAACGGTTTTTTTAAATATAACTTCATATTGCTTATCTTATCATGAAAATTTTCACTCTTTATAATACTTCCTCCAACAAAAACAAAAGCTACGTTATCATTAGAATTTATATATTCACAAGCCATTTTCAAATCTTCATTTTTCCATTTATCAGGATCTAAAAGAATAATTTTTTTCTTATGTTTTTTTTTAAACAAATGTGGAGATGGTGGTGGGCGGACTCGAACCGCCGACACAGGGCTTATGAGACCCCCGCTCTACCAGCTGAGCTACACCACCGATAGCGGGGGAGGGATTTGAACCCTCGACCTCCGGGTTATGAGCCCGGCGAGCTACCTGACTGCTCCACCCCGCGTCTGTAAGTTTTAAAATTTTAAAGCAGAGTTTTATAAAATGGAAATGCTTCACATAACTCTCTAACTTTACCTTTTGACCAAATTTTCATATTCTCATCAGTTGGGTTTTTAAGTAATTTAGCTATAATTTTTCCTACTAAGCGCAGTTCATCTTCTCTCATGCCTCTTGTAGTTAAAATAGGTGTTCCAATTCTTATTCCACTTGTAATAGTAGGTTTTTGAGGATCAAACGGAATTGTATTCTTATTAACTGTTATACCAACTTCTTCAAGTAATTTTTCAGCTTCTTTACCTGTAATATTTAGGTTTCTTAAATCTACCAAAACCAAATGATTATCTGTTCCACCAGAAACAAGCTTTAAACCTTCATCTATTAAACTTTCTGCTAAGGCCCTACTATTTTTTACAATTTGTTCACCATAATTCTTAAAATCTGGTTTTAGTGCCTCTTTGAAAGCAACAGCTTTTGCTGCAATAATGTGCATAAAAGGCCCTCCCTGAATTCCTGGAAATACTGTTTTGTCAATTTTCTGAGAAATCTCCTCGTCATCTGTTAAAATCATTCCTCCTCTAGGACCTCTTAATGTCTTGTGAGTTGTTGTTGTTATAACATGGGCATAACCTTTTGGTGAAGGATGAACATTTGAAACTATAAGCCCAGCAATATGAGCTATATCTGCCATTAAATATGCACCAACTTTATCAGCAATCTCTCTAAATTTATCCCATTCAACAATTCTTGGATATGAGGAATAACCAGCTACTATTATTTTTGGTTTATATTCCAATGCTAATTTATATACTAAATCAAAATCTATTCTTTCTGTTTCTTTATTTACTGTATAATAAACAACATTATAGAACTTACCTGAAAAACTAACTTTTGCTCCATGACTCAAGTGTCCACCATGTGAAAGATCCATAGATAATATGACATCACCTGGATTAAGCAAAGCAAAATAAACAGCCATATTTGCTTGACTTCCTGAATGAGGTTGAACATTCACATATTTAATATTGAATAACTGTTTTGCTCTTTCCTGAGCTAATATTTCCACCTGATCAACGAATTTGCAGCCTCCATAATATCTTTTATTTGGATATCCTTCAGCATATTTATTATTAAGGGGAGTGGCCATTGTTAAGAGAACAGCAAGTGAAGGATAGTTTTCAGAAGCAATCATTTCAAGTGTATACTCCTGTCTTTTAATTTCGTTAATTATAAGCTCATATATCTCCCTATCATGCTCTTTTACAAGTTCATACATATTTAAATTTTAAAGTTTAAAACTTGCATATAAGTCCTTTAAACTTTAAAGATGTTTCTGATAACTTTTTCATATGAAATAAACTTAATTAACGGAACAACGAACGAATTAGTCGACTCTGCAAATTCTTACATATTCAAAATATCACAAGATAGAATAGACTTAATAGATAGCGTTGTTATAAAGAAAGGAATTTTAAAACTTGAAATAAAAGATACATCTATAAAAAGAATTGGAATTGAAATTAGGTATAAAGGTTACAGTTTTTATAGCCCAATTATAAATCTTCCAATAAAAAGCGAAACACTATTTGTATACGACGTTAGCAATGAAGGAAACTATAACATAAAGGACTATTCCGTATTTGTTATAAATCAAGATAGTTTAATAATGGTAGCAGAAGATATCTTAATATACACAAATTCAAAAAATGCACTAATTCCCAAAGAACCAATTAGATTAACCTTACCAAAAGGCTTTAGTAATTTCCAATACAACGGACTACCACAAGATAGTGTTCAAGTTATTGGAAATGAAGTAATTATAAAACCATTTATAATACCTAATGTTAATAACGTTATAAATTTTGTTTATATTGTCAATAAAAATTTAGACCTTAAAAGAGATTTTGGAAACATAAATTATACTGCAGCTATAAGAAAAGATTTAAAGCATAGTGTAAAGAACTTAATAAAGTCAGATGTTCAAAAAATGGGAAATTTTGATGTACAATTCTATAGAGGAAACAAACCACTTATTATCGAAGCTAGTGTAGCTTTAAAGTTTGACTTATTCAACTTTTTAGACAAATATAGATATATTTTTGCAGGAATTGTTATTTTGATACTCGTGATAATAATCTTATTTTTGCAAAAAAGAAAGAAAGATGAAACTCATAGTAAAGAAAATAAGCAAGAAAATCAACAATAAGATAATTTTTGAAAATATTTCTTTTGAAATTGAAAAAGGTATACTTCTAATAAAAGGAAGAAACGGTTCAGGTAAAACGACATTACTAAGAGTTTTAGCTCAATTTGAAAAACCAAGTTCTGGTGGAATAATATACGAAAACATAAAAAAATCTGATATATCGTATTTGGGTCATAAAATTGGATTATATTTAGATTTAAAGGTTAGCGAGAATTTAGAATTTTTTTTAACAAAAAGAGAATTAGTAAAAACATTCGATTTAGAAAAATTTTTAGAATATAGAGTAAAAGAACTATCTAGAGGAAATTTGCAAAAACTTGGAATAATAAGAGCTTTATCGAAACCATCTAAACTATACTTACTTGATGAACCAACGACATCTCTTGATGAAATCTCAAAAAATATTTTTTTCAATATAATAAATACACTTTCAAACGAAAAAATAATAATTATTACAAGTCATGAAACTATGCCATTCCACCATCAACTACTATCACTTGACCAGTAATATAACTTGAATCATCAGAAGCTAAGAAATAAACAACATTAGCAACTTCATCAGCCCTTCCAAATCTTCTTAAAGCTATTTGATTTAAATAATAATTTTTAACATCATCACTTAACTTTTGTGTCATATCTGTTAATATAAAACCAGGTGCAACCGCATTTACCCTTATATTTCTAGTTCCAAGTTCTTTTGCCAATGACTTTGTAAAAGCTATAATCCCTGCTTTACTTGCAGAATAAGATGTCTGTCCAGCATTTCCAATAATACCAACTACCGAAGATATATTTATAATTGAACCAAATTTTTGTTTTAACATGTACTTCGAAACGAACTTTGAAAAGTTAAAAACACTCTTTAAATTAACATTTATAACATTATTCCAATCATTTTCTGTCATTCTCAATAAAAACTTATCATCCACTATTCCTGCATTATTTACAAGAACATCAATTCTATTGAACTTCCTATAGAAATCATCTACTGTTTCTTCTACCATTTTATAATCCGAAACATCAACTTTATAAATCTC
>JBDRXT010000023.1:0-17086 GCA_039803045.1 Caldifarciminota bacterium | reverse complement strand
ATTTCAAGAAAAGCTATATAACGATTATGTGAGTAAAGCTGATATTGAGAGTGAAGAAGCTATAAAAAACTACATACTTTCGAGATTTAGAGATCATAAAATATTAGCTGAGGAAAGTGGAGAATTTGGAGAGAGTGATTATGTTTGGTATATTGATCCTCTTGATGGAACAAAAAATTTCTTGAGGAACTTAGATAGTTTTTGCGTTTCTATTGCACTTTCTTATAAAGGAGAAATAGTCTTAGGTGTTGTTTATGAACCAATTAAGGACAATTTATACTACGCTGTAAAAAACGAAGGCGCTTATAAGAACAATTCTAAAATTTATACTTCAAGAAGAAACAACATTAGAGGTTCGTTTCTTGCAACTGGTTTTCCCCACACTGAACTTGATATATTAGAAGATTACATAAAAATTTTTAGAATACTTAGTAAGTATGTTAGTGGTATTAGAAGGATAGGTTCTGCAGCTTTGGATTTATGTATGTTAGCAGAAGGTATATTCGATGGTTTTTGGGAATTTAGGCTTAAAAAATGGGATATCGCTTCTGGTATAATTATAATAAAGGAAGCAGGTGGTGTTGTTACTGATTTGGAAGGTGGTGAAAATTATTTTGAAACAGGGAACTTACTCTGTGCAGGTAATTTAAAATTGCACAAGCAAATGTTAGAATTAATAAAAAATTTATGAAGGGGGTTTTAAACTTTTTGTTTGAGAGATTTGGAATTGAGAAAATACCCGAAGATTATGTTATCTTAGATAGAGGTAATATATGGATAGCAAGTAAAGATGTTTTAAATGTTAAGGAAAAATTAAAATTTAATAGAATTGGTATAAGATTAGTTAGGGTTTTTAAGGATGGTTATAAACTAACAACTCCCGGTTCCCAAGTAATTGGAAAGTTTGCAAAAAAGAATGTTATAAATCTCTCGAGTTATGAAGATGTATTGAAATTCTTATCCGGTGAGGATATACCTGGAAAATTTGAGAACATAGAAAGAGGGCAAGTAATTGTAAAATTTCAAGATGATATACTCGGTATTGCTCTTTATGATGGCCAAAAGCTGAAAAATCAAATTCCAAAATCAAAGCGAATTATTTTCAAAACTAATTCTTAGACTTTAAAATTTTCAAACTATGCTTTATGGATTTTTGCTATTTATTTTTGTTCTTCTTGTAATATTTATGATACTTATTATTTTAATTCAACAGCCAAAATCAGCTGGACTTGGTAGTTTTCTTGGTGGTACAGAAACTGTATTTGGAGCCAAGGGTACAGTTACACTTTTTACAAAACTAACGGCAGGAATAGGGGCAGCATTTATGATATTATCATTTATCTTATCTATGTTAAATAGACCTGTTAGTTACAGTTCTGCAATTGAAGAATCTATAAAGAAAGGGAATATTATGAAACAATTACCTATACAACCACAACATCAACAAAATAAGTAAATTATTCAAGTGGGAAGAATAAATTCAAAATCCCCCTTGTGATTTTAATTTCTGGAATTGAAACAAGATATATCTTAAAATCATAAGTTGAAAATACACCAATTGAGGAATAAGAAACATCAGCAGTCCATTCGTGTAAATCTCTTCTTAATGAAATACTTTGCCCTTGTAAAACACCTAAATTCAAATCTCTACTAAAAGAATAACTAAAACTCCACTTATTTGTAAGTCTACCGGATATAGAGAAATTTAAAATATTTTGCGGGGTTGAGAAACTTGAGCTTATATTATAACCAAATATAGTTTGACTATAGCTAAAATTACCAAGAACTTGACCAAACCTTCCTGTATAATAATCATAAATCGTTGAGAAACTTGAAGAAATATTTAAAAATCTTGGAAGTATTAAACTTATTGAAAGAGGTGAAAATGGAAATTGATTCTTCGGATTATAATTTCCAGAAAAGCTCAGGGTTCCAATAGAAAATTTTTTATCATTATACTTAAGTGAGAATTGATTAGCAATTGAATAAGTATAATGAAAACTTGAAGGAATTGTATCAGAATTTATATAAAAAATACCTTTTGAATAACTAAATCCAATAGAAGGAGTTATATCATGATAAAATCTTTGGATTTTCCAAAAAGAAAACTTACTTCTTCCATAAATCGTTGTAGATAAATTGCTTGAGTAGTTTAATGAGATATTTCCATTCCAAAGAGTATCTAAATAACTTCTTTTTAAACGAGTTGGAAATGACAAATTATTTGATAGCTTTAAGTTTGGTAATAAATTAATGGGTTTTGAAAAAGAAACATCGTAATTGAAATTTAAATTTCTATATTCATTATTTAAGCTGTCAGTAAATAAATTGTGAGTAAATGAAGAATTTTGAGAAACAACAATATTAAAAATGTTAAAACTATTAAAGCTCAATACAAGACTTGGAAAATTACTATTGCTTTGATTTGTGATAAGATTTTTTGTATAATCAAAATTTGAAGAGAAACTTCCAAAGAAAAAGTTTCTACTAATTTGTAAATAAGAATAAGTTTCAGTTTTTAACCATTGATTTTTATTTTCTGCATAGTCCTGGAAATAACTCTTATCAGACAAAATTGAAAATTTACTAGTAGTTCTGAAATTATAAAACTCTTGATTGTGATTTCCATCAAGTGCATATCTCCTTCTTAATCCTTGAAATATAAAGTCATTTGAAAAGCTGAAATTAACACTTCCATTAAATTTCTTATAAACGTTATAAACAAAATTTACCCCCGAACGAATGCCCTGTCTTTCTACAATATCTACAAAAAGTGTCAAATCCATGTAATTATTTATTGCCCAATAAAAAGCTATATTTCTAATATACTTTCCATCAACTGTATTAAATCCAAAACTTGGAGGTAAAAATCCACTACTCCTCTCTTCTTTTAAAGGAAACATCCAAACAGGAGCGTATAAAACAGGTATTCCTCTAATTTTAAGAACAACATTTCTCACAAATGCCATATTATTTCTAATAGCAACTATCTCTGTCCCATAAAATGCTGAATGAGGGGTATCTAAATCACATGTTGTAAAATAACCATTTTTAACAAAAATTGTATCACCTTTTAATTTATATAATTCAATTGAATTCAACCAACCCTTTTGGACATAGTTCTTTGTATTAAATGCCAAACCTTCTTGTTCTTCCAAAGAGTAAATTAAACTATCTCCTCTTATTTTAGACGTATCTATTATTAGTTCGAATTTTGACTTTGCTTTAACAATTTTTCTACTAGCATAATACTCAATCGTATCTGCATAAAGTTCAATATTCCCCCTTTTTACGTAAGCACTATCCATCAAAATTACTTTATTACTATCAGAAATGTAAACAAGAGTTTTTCCCTTAAAAATAATTTTTGTAGTATCAATTTGTAAGACTATAATTAAAATCAAATCGAAATTTTAAAGTTAATGCGATAAATATTATTACAAAAGTTTTCTTTCCAATCTATTTCCAACTGCTGTTAATAAAACATATGGAATTTTTCCTATTTTTTCTGAGATATCTAAGATATTTATATTCTCACCCCAAATTTCTACAAGATCTCCCTCTCTTAAATCTTCACCTTCAATCACACTCATATCCATTGAAATTCTTCCAAGAACTTTTCTATACTTACCTTTTGCATAAACACTAATTAAATTTGAACATTCAATAGGAAAACCATCTGCATAACCAAAAGAAATTATTGCTATTTTCATATCTTGTTTTGCTTTAAATGTTCTTCCATATCCAACAGTTTCTCCTCTTTTTAAAAACTTTACTTGAATTACTTTTGCCTTTAAAGTCATGACAGGCTTTAAATCGAGAAATTTTTTCAAGAACTTAGATGGATAAATTCCATAAATTCCAATTCCAATTCTTATAAAATCTAAATAATAGTTATATCTTAAGCTTGCTGCTGTATTAGAGATGTGTTTCTTTACTTTCAAGTTTTTTGTGACACTCATAAACCTATTATATTGAACTTCACTAAAGTTATCTTTCTCAATATCTGCATTTGAAAAATGCGAATAAACACCTTCTAAAATTACGAAATTTGAAATTTTATTATAAAATTCTTCAAACTCTTCATACCAAATACCAGTTCTATTCATCCCTGTATCTATTTCAATTTCAACTCTTGGTTTAATTTTTAGTTTTTTTATAATTTCTAACTGCTTATATGAGCAAAGATTAAATATAAAATTATTTTTATAAGCTTCTAAAATTTCACTTTCGTCATATAAAGGTTTTAAAATCAGAGTATTTTCAAAGTTCAATTTTAATGCCTCATCTAATTCAAAAACTGCAACTTTTTTGACATTTCCATTTAAAACACTAAACACTTCCTTAACACCATGGCCATAAGCATTGGCCTTTAAAACGGGAATTATTTCAGTTTTCGTATATTTTTTAAATTGATCCAAATTGTATAATAAATTTCTTGATTTAATATAAGCAATTGCCACAAGCTTTAAAATTTTAAAGTGTTAAGTATAAAACAAATTCTTCAATATTCAATTTTAGAAGATAGTTTTTATGGTGATTTAACAAGCGAAATTCTTCAAATTAGCGGAAATGGTAAATTTGTTGCAATCTCAAAAGAAGACGCTATAATCTGTGGTTTGAAAATATTTCAAAAAATCTTTAAGCTCATTAATTCCTCAATTGAAGTTAAATTATTCTTTAAGGATGGAAACTTTGTAAAAAGTGGCGAGATTATAGCAGAAATTAAAGGAAATTTAAGGGATATATTAAAGGGTGAAAGAATTGCTTTAAACTTTATTCAAAAACTTTCTGGAATTTCTACAAATACATATTACTTTGTAAAACAGATTGAAGGAACAAACTGTAAAATTCTTGATACAAGGAAAACAACGCCACTACTTAGAAAGCTTGAAAAATACGCTGTTAGAATAGGTGGTGGATATAATCATAGATTTAGTCTTTTTGATGGGATTTTGATTAAGGATAATCATATTAGGGCTGTTGGAGGAATTGAAAATGCTATAAAATTAGCTTTGAAAAATAAACCTATTGGAAAAGAAATTGAAGTCGAAGTTTCAAGTTTAGAAGAACTAGAAATAGCAATAAAATATCCTATTAATATTGTCATGCTTGATAATTTTAATATAGATATGATTAAACAAGCTTTGAGTTTAATAAATAACAGATTGAAAGTTGAAGTTTCTGGTGGAGTTAATTTAAACAATGTAAGAGATATTGCTTTATTGGGTGTAGATTATATTTCTGTGGGGGCTTTGACTCATTCTTCAAGGTGGATAGATATTTCATTAGAGCTTATCAAATAAATTTCATTCAATTATTCTAAAGTAAGATTTTTTATTGAATTTTGAACCCTTAAAGAGTAATATATAAATTCCAGATTTTAAGTTAGATGTGTTTAAGTTGAAAACTATTCTATTGGTGTTTTTTGAGCTATAAACATTGCTTATAAGCCTTCCTACATCATCAAAAAGATAAACTTCGACATTATCAAAATCTTTTAAATATGCAGAAATTGTTAAAACTTCACCTTTTTTTGCTCTCTTATTTGAAATATAAACTTCTAAATCTAATGAACTATCAGAAATATAAACACTATTTATCATATTTGGCGTTCCAAACTCATACAATGAGCTTTTCCAGCTATCTTTTAAATATCCTTTTAAGCTTGGATTCACTTTTTCAAGTGTATAACTTCCTTTCCCTCCATATGATGATGTATAATAAACACTATCAAATACTAAATTAAAATTTGAAATAAGAATTAAACTTTCATAGTTATCATTAAGAGTAATAAAGTCTGGAAAACTATCTGCTCTAAAAACTTTAAATCCACCTGGACTAACTTTACCACTTAAATTAAACTCGTTTTTCGATAAATCTCTAACTTTAAACTTTGAAAGGTTAATTTCAAGTGAGGAGTTATTATATATTTCAAACCACTCAGTTTCATAATCGTATTCAATTTCATTTATGATTAAAATGGGATAAGTTATTGGAATGTAAAAATATTCATAATAATCTTGCGATGAAATTTCAAGTTTGGGAGATTTAAGAAAATCCAAATTTAGATCAATTTCATAATAACTGCCTGGATTTATTGATATGTTAAAAAGAAATGTATCATTTGAGATAATTTTCAAACTATCTGAATATAACTCATTTGAAAGGTTTCTTAAAATAATTTTTAGGTAATTTAAACTTAAAAAAATTGTATCCACTTTTATTAAACTTTTTGAAAATATTGAGTTTTGATAATTTGGGGTTCCATTCAATACATTGCTCATTCCCCACTCATCTATACTAAAATTTATTCTTTCAACAGAATAACCCTTTGTTATATTTAAAACTGGTTTTTCAAATCTTGCAATCGTATCGTTGTTTTGATTCAATATATAAATACTATCTTTTATTGCAAGTCCATTTCCAATTGCATTATCATTAACAGTTAAAACATTACCAAATAAGTTATAATTTAGCTGACAATTTGGTGAGAAATAATCAGGATCAATAATAAGAGCATATTCGTTAGGTAAAAGGTAAAGTCTTGATTCTATATAGTCTGGCGGATTTTGGATAGGTATAATCAAGTCCATATCAAGTTTATCAGTAATCTTAAAACCATTTAGAAATATTGTATCATTTGAGCTATTATAAATTTCAATATACTCACCGCAACTTTCGTCTAAAGGATAATTCATCACTTCGTTTATTATCAAAAAATTAAGAATTAATATCATTTATTAGATTTTTGACATAATTTAAGAAACTTTCATCGAGGCTTTCTGCATAAACTCGCATAATAGGTTCTGTATTTGAAGTTCTTATATGTATCCAATTATAACCTTTCCTTAAATATAATCCATCTTCAAAATTCTTATCAAATTCTCTAAATTCTCTCAAAAATATATCCTTTACTCTTTCAAATTCCATGCTTTCAATTTTTTCCTTTAAAAAGTGAGTTTTTGGTAATTCATCTAAAATCTTAAAAATTCTTCCCTCAATATAACTATTTAAGATAAGTCCCATTGAAAGAAGCCCATCTCTTGTTTGATTAAACTCAGGATATATAACTCCCCCATTCCCTTCTCCTCCTACTACACTTCCTGTCTCAAAAATCTTTTTAATAACATTTGCTTCACCAACTTTTGAACGAATTACATTCACATTGTACTTCTTTGCTATAAATTCAACAAGTAGTGTTGTAGAATAATTTACAACAATATTTCCTTTTTTTCTCTCAAGAATTTCAGAAAGTCCTATTAAAAGTGTATATTCTTCAGAAAGCAATCCATAATTCTTTATACCAAATAAAAGTCTATCTCCGTCAGGATCAGTTGCAAATACTAAATCATATTCTTCTAATAAACTTTTTAAATGATTTAAGTAATCTATTCTTGGTTCAGGATTTCTTGTAAATATTCCAGAATTATCACAATTTATTTTCAAGATATTACTAACTCCAAATTTTTCAAGCAATTCTGGGAAAACTTTATATCCTGCACCATTTACGCAATCAATTGCCACTTTAATTGGACTATTGTGTAATTTAAATCCTAAAAAATTAACAATTTTATCAAGATGCAATTTATAAGCGTTTTCCGAGTATATTATCTCTCCAATGCAATTAGAAAATTTTAAATTATTTAAATATTTTTTTAGATTTTCTAATTCATCTTCAAAAAGAAATCTATTTTTTATGGCTAATTTCAGTGCATTATATTCCGCCGGATTGTGACTTGCAGTTATAATAATACCTCCATCTAAATTTAATTCTTTTATTATAAATAAACTTGTAGGTGTTGGACATATTGAAAGTGAATAAACATTTTTACAAGTTGAAATAGCAGTGTTTAAAACAATAGGATATAAGACTTTACCAGATGGTCTTGTATCTCTTGATATAATAATATCTTTCCCTTCCAAGAAATTACAAAATGCATTTGTCCAGACTAAAGCGCTATGTGGATTCAATTCATCTGGATATAAACCTCTTATACCTGATATAGAAACTTTCATAAAATGAAATTTTAAAGCTTTAAAATTATAGCTATGGAAGAAATTGCAAGACCTCTTGGATGGAATATAGAAAAGTTTGATTTTGTTATAATGTACATAACTTTTTTTATTTCTATGGCTTTCTTTTTGTACGGGTTCTATAAGCACTTTAAAGTATGGTTAATTGGTAAAAGGGAAAAAGTAAATTTAAATTTAGTATCATTTATAAAAAATGTTTTATTTCAATATAGAGTTTCTAAAAGGAAATTTGGTTTGTTCTCCCATGTTCCTATATTTTGGGCTATGGTTATCCTAACTATTACTACTATTCTTGTTGGAATTCAGATGGACCTTGGAATAAAGTTTATTTATGGTAATTTTTATTTGTTCTTATCTTTTATTTCGGATTTAGCAGGAGTTCTTCTAATTCTTGGCGTTATCCTGGCTATTGCAAGAAGAAATTTTTTTCTTCCATCATTTTTAAGAAATGCTTTTGAGGATAATTTAATTTTAGTTTTATTGTTAATTTTAGCTGTTGAAGGTTTTTTATTAGAAGCTCTTAGAATAGCTTATTTTAAACCAGATTTTGAAAAATTTTCGTTTTTTGGATATTTTCTCTCAAAATTTTTATTTTACAATTTGTCAGAATATGAAATAACTTTTTGGCATAGAATTATTTGGAATATTCATGCTTGGACTACAATGGTATTTATCGCTTATATTCCATATTCGAAGTTATTTCACATTTTCAGTTCTACTTTAAATTTAATCTTCCATAAACAAGAAAAAACTGCTAACCATAATGTAAATAAAAATTTGATAGAATTAACGATGAGAGACGATGTTAGTGAAGAAGATATAAAAACTGGTTATTACTACTTGAGGGATTTGCCTTGGTATAAGTTATTAATGGTTGATGCTTGTACAATTTGCGGAAGATGTACAAGTGTTTGTCCTGCTCATATAACCGGAAAACCTTTAGATCCTAAAAGAATTGTTCTTGATACAAGAAATTATGCTTTTGAATATGTTAAGAATCGTGAAGATAAATTAATTGGATTAGTTATAGGAGAAGATGCAATTTGGTCCTGTACAAGCTGTGGAGCATGTGTTCATAGTTGTCCAGTTGGTATTGACCAATTAGATCTAATAGTAAATTATAGAAGAGGATTATATGAAAATGGAATTTATCCTAATAGTTTAAACAATAGTTATAGAGGAATGGAAAATCAGTTTAACCCCTGGAACGCTCCTAAAAATGAGAGATATAAGTTTTCAAAAGAGTTAAATTTAGTAATTTTGAAAGAAAATCCGAACTTTAATTTTGAATATTTATTATGGATGGGATGTGCAGGTGTTTATGATAATAAAAGTCAAAACACAATTAAAGCATTAGTAAATATTTTAAATATAGCTAATATTAAGTTTGCTGTGTTAGGTGATGAAGAGAAATGCACTGGTGATAGTGCAAGAAGAACTGGAAATGAATTTCTATTTCAAACTCTTGCCTCTGAAAATGTCCAAACATTACAAAAATATTCAGTTAAAAAGATTATCACAATATGTCCCCATTGTTATAACACTATAAAGAACGAATATAAATTCTTTGGGTTAAATATTGAAGTTTATCACCACTCCGAAATTATATTAAATCTTATAAAAGATGGAAAAATTAAGTTAAACAAAAAGGTACAAAAAATTATTTATCACGATCCTTGCTATTTATCAAGACATAATGGAATAATCAATCAGCCAAGAGAAATTCTAGAAAACATTGGAAACCTAATAGAAGCAAAAAGGAATAAGAAAAATAGTTTTTGCTGCGGAGCAGGTGGAGGTAGGATGTGGATGGAAGAAAAGATTGGAAAGAAAATAAATATTGAAAGGGTAGATGAACTAATAAGCTACAACATAGATAAAATTGCAATATCTTGCCCATTTTGTAATGTTATGCTCACAGATGGTGTTAATAGAAGAGAAGTTAATGTAGAAGTTAAGGATATAGCTGTTCTTGTTTGGGAGAATATTTCTTAGTTTTTGCTTTAAAATTTTCATATGATTTGGATTTTGAGAATATTAAACATTTTACTTCTAATTCTTGACTTCTTAGTCATATTTTATAAACCAAATTTTACAAGAATAGTCTTTATTGCAATATCTCTGTTATTTCTAATTTCTGGTTTAAGAAAAGCTTTTATAATTGGACTTGATAATTTAAGAGGGAAATTTTGGGTATTGCTTAGCTTAAATGGTCTTATATTTCCAATAGCGGCATTTTATGATTCACAAATTGTTCATGCCTTAGGAAGATTTTATCTAATCTTTCCATTGACATTCATGTTCTTAGGACTTAAGAGGCAAGGATTAAGCTTGAAAGGAATAAAAACTATTATATGGTTATTAATTGTTACTCTAGTAATAATTTTGAGCAATATATTTTTATTAGTTAATAAGGATTTATTAACATTGCTTTTTGTTATTGTTTTAAATATAAACTTTGCAATCCTTTTAGCTAATGTTTTGATATACTTTGGGAGTGATTTGGGAAGGAGATGGTTAATTGGATTCTTAGCGTTTTTTTTCCTCCTAATTGGCGATCCTCTGTATATTTTTAATATGAAAGATTGGGCTTATTTCTTCTGGTGTTTTATATTCTTCTTTTTAAATATAACTGCTCATATTGAAGAGTAAAATTGAATGAAACTTAGTGATATTGCTAATGTGTTAAACTCTAAGTTATATGGTGAAGATAAAGAAATAAAGGGATTTTCTACTGATAGTAGAACTATTAGAGAGGGAGAGTTATTTATTGCACTAAGGGGGGAAAACTTTAACGGAGAAGATTTTGTAGAAGATGCATTAAATAAAGGAGCAGTCGGTGCTATTGTTTCACTTAACTTTAAAAAGAATTTGAATCAAATTATAAAAGTTGAGGATACACTACTTTCACTTTTAAAACTTGCAAAATTTTATAGAGATAATTATTTAAGAAACACAAAAATTATAGCAGTTCTTGGAGCATCTGGTAAGACAACAACTAAAGAAATGTTATACAGAATCTTTTCAAACTTTTATAAGACTTATAAAAGCCCTAAAAGTTATAACAATCATATTGGTGTTCCCTTAACAATACTAAATACTCCAAAAGATAGTGATTTTTTAATTCTTGAAATTGGAACTAATCACAAAAATGAAATAGATCATTTAGGAAGTATTTCAAAACCTAAATATGCTATAATTACAAACATTGGCCCAGAACATATTGAGTTTTTTGGAAGCATTGATGAAATTGCAAAAGAAGAGTTAAGTATTTTCAAATATGCTGAAGTTGGATTTATGAGAAGTGAAGATTATGAAAACTACGGATATCTTGTAAAGAATAAAAAAATTTTTACATTCGATCTTAAAAACTATAAAGTTGAATTTCTTGAAATTGGAGTTAAGCTTTATGTTAATTCACATTGCCTAAAATTTTTAAATTACGGTTGGCTTGAAAATTCAATTGGTGTTTTTGAAGTTTGTAAATTCTTTAATATAAAAGAGCCTTACAAGTTTTTGAAAGATTTTAAGTCAGAAGCAATGCGTATGGAAATTATAAAATATAAAAATTTTGAAATTATAAATGATGCATACAATTCAAATCCTCTCTCTTTAAGAGCTCTTCTTTATTCAGTAAAACCAAGTAGAAAAAATGTTTTTATAATCGGAGATATGTTTGAACTTGGAAATTTATCTAAATTCTATCATAGAGAAATTGCTAAACACATACTAAATTTAGGACATAATAGAGTAATTTTTATTGGAAATTTTGTTAAATACGCTTATGAAGAGCTAAAGGACAAGATTGAGTGTTACTATTTTCAAGATAAGGAGAAAGCAGTTAAGTTTTTAAGAATTTATTTAAAACCTAACGATAGAATTATTTTAAAAGCTTCAAGAGGAATGAAATTTGAAGAAATTCTAAATTCATTGTTTGATTAACTTCTTGTATTTCTTACCACTTTTTATTATATAAATTCCCCTTTTTAAATTACTTAGTTTCAAAACTCCAATAAATTCTCCATCAATTCTATAAACCTCATATAGTTCATTATTTGAAATATCAAAACTTTCGTCATTACCACTTACAGAGCAAATATTTGAAATTGAAACATTTATATCTTTTACATAAAGATTTATATCTGAAAATGGTATGGAAAATGAAATTAAACTAACTGGAAAATCACTCAAAGTTAAATTTACACTAACATCATCTAAATAGAAGCTTTGATATTGAAAAACATTACAATTTGTTAAACTTTTTAAGAATACGTAATCAGTTGAAGCATTAAATATAATGTAGTTTTGAGCATATTTCAAGTTACTTGTCCAAATATTAGCATATTTCAAAATTGGAAAATAATTATCCATAGTATAATAGAAAGGTTTATTGTTATAAATTCCAAAAATTTCCAAAGAATTCGAATAGTTTAAAAATCTTGGATTCAAGTTTGAAAAGCCCTTTATGTTCAATATTTTCCAATCATCCCTTAATATTAAGAGATATTTATCAAAAAGCACAAAAAACTTATTATTCGCTTTTTTAAATCCAAAAATTGGTAAATTTGTATTTAGATTAAACTTCTTACCCTCAATGAAATTAAATAACGTGTCAAATTTTAAAACAAATGGAATTCTCTTGTTATCGTAGTAATCTCCGAAAACATAAACATAATTATTTTCAACGAAAAATCCTTTAGGATTTGGAAATGATGCAAAAAGATAAGCAATTCTTATAAGTTTTGGAATACCAAGAGTATCAGTAATTAAAAAGAAAGATCTTATACCTCCACTTGTTGGATTCAATGTTCCAATAATATATATTTTATCATTTCTAATTGAAATTGAGCTTGGATTTTCATAATTTGGCGACGAGAAATATCTTGAAATTAAAATATTTGCATTAGTATCAACGCAAATAAAAATCATATTATTTCCCTCATTCTCAACTGGTAATGTCCCTACCATATAAATTTTCCCATTTCTATAAACAGCATCAAAGAGAATAATGTACTTATTTGAATATATTGACTTTGAAAATATTAATTCACCGCTATTTGAAAATTTCAAAACAACAATTTCTCCAACATTAATTTCATTTAATCTATTTCCAACAGCAATGCTACTTCCCTCAGTTTCAAGAACTTTTATTAGTGATATATTATCGTTTACTTTTATAAAATATCCAAGTAATAATTCAAGCATTTTAAAATTTCCTCTTCTCTATAAGCGGTTATAATTTTTCTTGAAATTTGAGTTAAAGTCTGCTTATCTAACTTTTCAATTATCTCTATAGCTCTACTAATATAAGAAATTGGAATAGAAACAATTCTAATCCCAAACGAAATTAAAGCAATTAGTCCTAAGTCACTACTTGCCATATCTCCACAAACACTAAAAGGCTTTGGCTTTGATTTTGAAAATGAGTAGTAAATCAATCTAAATATGCTTGGATGAAATTGTTGAAAACTTATATCATTTCTATTTATAGCAAGCGTATATTGACTAAGATCGTTCGTTCCAAGACTAAAAAATTGGACGTACTTTTTAAATCTATCTGTTATTAGTGCAGATGATGGCGTTTCCACCATAATTCCAATATCAATATCTTCTACTAATTTTCTCACTTGAATGACTTCCTCAATAGAAGAAACCATAGGAATCAGAATTCTTATATTTTTTAGTTTGTTTGCTAATTTTATAGCACTTATTTGTCTATTTAAAAGTTCTCTATTGTAATGCAATAAATATCTTATACCTCTGACTGATGTGCTCTCAAGTGAAATTGGAACCTTATCCTCTCCCAAATCAAATAATCTAATTGTTAAAATTTTTGGATAAATTTTCTCACTCATATATTCGTAAATATCCTTTTGCTCACTCTTACTTATAATACCATTTAAATATAAATACTCAGTTCTAAATAAGCCAATATCAAAATTTTTTACATTTTCAACCTCAGCTGGAAAGTCAATATTCAATTGAATTTTTACTTTTAAACCATCTCTTGTTTCAATTTCATCTGACATATGTAATATATTTGGACTTTTTATTTCAAGCTCTAAGGCCTGACTTGTAAATTCAACTTCGTCATTATTCAAAATTGCATATTTATAGTTCTTTGCAATATTTACTGCATTTTCAACACCAATAATTGTTGGAATTCCCTTATCTTTCAATATTAAAACTGGATGAGATGTTAAAGCAAATGTTTCCAGAATTGCTCCTCTTATATTACTCTTTACAACTTTTAAGCTTTGCCTAACTGTTAAGTTTTTAGCAACTATAATACTATTTTCTCTAATTTTCAAGTCATCTATTTTACCTCTTATAAAATCTAAAAACTCATTCTTAAAAAATTTAAGTTCGTCCGAAATGCTTTTATAATGTTCATCATTCAAACTTAGCATATTATTAGATAATTCATCAATGACTAAACTTATTGCTTTTATAACATTGTTTCCTTTACTCTTTACACTGCTAATAAATGATGGACTTTTTAAAAGATTTATGTAAAACTTAGCGTACTCTTTATATTTTTCATCCATTCCCTCAACCTCTTCTAGCAAGTAATTCGTATACCCGCTTATTAATGCCTCAAGTTGTTCTATCGGAACTTCAATACCTTCAAATTCTTCATTAGTATCTATTATAAAAACTTCACCGAATGTATATCCCCTTACAACTGGAATACCTTTCAATTTCATATTTCCTCTCCAAAACCTTCTTCAATTATTTTCGCTATACTTTCAACAGCTTCTATTTCATCTGGTCCTTCTGCTCTTATCATTAATTCAGTCCCCTTAGATGCTACTAACATTAAAATCCCAAGAATACTCTTTGCATTGGCAATCATACCATCTTTCTCTATATAAATTTCAGAAACAAACTTATTTGCAATTTCTGATATTTTTGTAGCAGGTCTTGCATGTATTCCAAGCTTATTAACAATCACAACTTTCTTAAAATACATTTTTGAAATTTTAAAGCTTTATTTCTCTAAAAAATCTAAGTCTTTTGCATATGTTTCTTCTATTTTTAATAAAACTAAAAAGGAGACGAAAACCATTGAAAGACCAAGGATAAGAGAAGAAGTTATAAAATCAAAGAAATTGTTTAAGAATTCAAAAAGGGAAGTTATAATAATAACGGATCCTCTGATAAAGTTAGGTAAAGTAGTTACAACTGTTGCCCTCAAGTTTGTTCCAAATTGTTCTGCCCCCATTGTTAAAAATAGAACCCAATAACCTGTAAAAAATCCAAGCAAAAAATTATAAAAGTAAAAAACAAAATAACTATCTTTATTATAATAGAGATAAAGTAAAATTGCTATAATCAAGAATACAAAGAAAATATAAATCGGCTTCTTTCTACTTTTGAGCTTTTGACTTAAAATACCACATATTGCATCTCCTAAGGAAATCCCGAAATATGCAAACATAATACTTTTACTTGCTTTAATATCCAAGTTTAAATTTAAAGCTTTTGCAATTTCTGGTGAAAACGTAATTAGTATACTAAAAACGAACCATATTGGAAGACCTAAAATTAAAATTTTGAAATAGCGCAAAAATCTATTTAAATTAGTAAATAAACTTATAAAATCACCCCTTTTCACATCTACTGACTTTGCCCTTTCAAACATTGAACTTTCAATAGTTTTCAATCTTAAAAGGAATAGTAAAATTCCAAGAATACCACCAATAATATACATAGTTCTCCAATGAAAAACATCTGACATTAAACTTGCAAAAACTGCTCCAAGTAAACCAAAACTTGCTATAATAGTATTTCCATAACCTCTAATCTCCTTGTCTAAAATTTCTGAAACAAGAGTAATAGCTGCACCAAGTTCCCCTGCTAAACCTACACCTGTAATAAATCTAACAATAGCATACTGATAAATATCAAAAACAAAAGCATTTAAAATATTTCCAATAGAAAATAACAAAATTGAACCAAATAAAATAGCCTTCCTACCTATCTTATCTCCAATTATGCCCCAAACTATCCCACCTATTAACATTCCAAGCATTTGCATATTTAATAAAAAAATTCCATAATCAAGCAATTTATCACCGTACCCAATTTCTTTTAAGCTTTGAACTCTTAAAATTCCAAAAAGTGAAAGATCAAATATATCTACAAAATAACCAAAAGCCGCTACAAAAACTGTAATGTTAAAAATTCTCAATTTATTTTAAATAGAAATTTTAAAGCAAGATTTTATCCCTTAAAATTTAAAATGTTATGATTTTATTTATTTTGACTTTCGAGAGAATTTTAGTTCCGATGGATGAAGTTCAAACAGATCATTTAAAAGCATATGGTCTTGCTTATTGGTCTGTTAAAAATGGTTATAAGACGTGGTGGGTATTAAATTATAGAGGTGGAAGTTTCATGATGGAATTTAATAAAGAAATTCTTATTAAAGCTTCTAAAATGGGGGTTTATGTAGAAAATTTGAATCAATTAGATTTGGCAGAAATTTATTCAATTGTAGAGAAGAAAAACATGGAAATTGTGGAATTAGTGAGAGCTCCAAAAGTTGCCGTATACGCTCCGCCCTATAATAGACCTTGGGACGACGCAGTTGAACTAGCATTAACTTACGCTGAAATTCCATATGATAAAATTTGGGATGAAGAAGTTTTAAATGGTAAAATTATGGAATACGACTGGTTACACTTACATCATGAGGATTTTACAGGAATGCTTGGTAAATTCTGGGCAAGTTATCAATTTACTGATTGGTACAATAATATAGAAAAAATAAATTTAGAAATGGCAAAAAAATTAGGATTTAAAGATATACCTTCATTAAAGAAAGCTATTGCTAGAAAAATAAGAGATTTTGTTGCAAGTGGTAAATTTCTCTTTGCAATGTGTGCCGCACCAATTACACTTGATATATCTCTAGCGAGCCAAAATGTAGATATTGCAGATGTTCCATTTGACGGAACTCCAGTAGATCCAAATTATAATGAAAAATTAGATTATTCTCAAACATTTGCATTTAAGGATTTTAAAGTAATAACTGATCCATTTA
>JBDRXT010000022.1:0-17151 GCA_039803045.1 Caldifarciminota bacterium | reverse complement strand
AATTAGAAATTGTAAATCTTGGAATAAACTATGAAATTGATCCAAATAGTTTCAAAAATCATAATATAATATGCATTATAAATCCGAACAATCCAACTGGAAACTTACAAAAAGAAGAGGTAATCATGAAAGCTATTGAAAAAGAAGCTCTTGTAGTAATAGACGAAGCTTATTTTCCATTTTCAAACGTAAGTTATAAGCACTTAATAAACGATTATAAGAACGTTTACATTATAAGGAGCTTATCTAAAAGTTTACTTGCAGGAATTAGAATTGGAATTGCAATATCAAACGAAGATATTGTTAGTATTTGTGAAGAAATCCTAACAGTACCTTACCATTTGAGCTCACTTCAACTTGCAATCTTAAGAAACTTTTACTTAATAAAGGAACATCTTGATTATTCAACAAAAGTTGTAAACGAAGAAAAGAAAAAAATTTATAATGCATTTGAAAAGTTAAGGATTGAGTATATTAAATCTTATACGAACTTTATATTATTTAAAGTAGAAAATCCTAACTACGTTTATGATGAGCTTTTGAAAAGAGGTATTAGAATTAGGAATATCTCTTATATGAAAGGACTTGAAAATTGCTTAAGAGTTACTATTGGAAAACCTGATGAAAACGAAATGTTTATAAATTCACTTCTTGAAATTGTTGCTTAAATATTCAAAAAATCCCTTAAAATTTAGAACTTTATGAAAATTCTTTTAGTAATGGTAATTAGTTATTTCTTGGGATCTATTCCATTTGGATATATTATTACAAAACTAAAGGGAATTGATATTACGAAATTAGGAAGTGGTAATATTGGAGCAACGAATGTTGGAAGATTTCTTGGAAAAAAGTATTTTTTTATTGTTTTAATTTTGGATGCATTAAAAGGATTTTTGCCAGTTATAATATTTAGAAATGCTTTTGGATTTGAATATGGTATTTTAGCTGGTTTTTTTGCAGTAATTGGTCATAGTTTTAGTATTTTTATGAAATTTAAAGGTGGGAAAGGGGTAGCGACAGGATTTGGAATTAGTCTTGGATTAATACCCTTAGAGACAATTTTAAGCTTTCTCATTTGGTTAATAGTATTATTTACTTTCAAAATTATGGCCCTTGCTTCAATTTTTGGAGCTATAAGTGTTTTTATACTTGTTCTAATTTTTCAAAAAAGCTTGCTTATTAAGATTATTATAGGATTTTTATCAGCCTTAATAGTTTTTTTACATAGAGGCAATATAGAGAGAATGATAAAAGGAACTGAACCAAAATTCTATTTTTTTCGATAAAAAGGGGGGTTAAAATATGATAAGAGATGAAGATAAGAAACTCATAAGAGAGCTTTTTGACAAAAAACTAAAAGATAATGTAAAAATAATATTCTTTACACAAAATCTCAACTGCGACTACTGTTATGACACAGAAAGAATACTAAACGAAATCTCGGAACTTTCAGATAAAATAAAAGTTGAAAAATACAATACTATCATTGACGATAATAAAGCAAAAGAATGGAATATAGACAAAACACCAGCTATTGTTATAACTGACGAAAATGAAAATATAAAGGGAATCAGATATTTTGGAATTCCAGCAGGATATGAATTTTCCTCACTTATTGAAGATATAATTATGGTTTCAAGTAAAGAAAGTGGACTTTTAGAAAAAACAACAAAAAAACTTTCTGAAGTAAAAAATAAAGTACATATTATGGTATTTGTAACTCCTACATGTCCTTATTGTCCAAGGGCTGTAAGAACAGCACATAAATTTGCATTTGAAAATTCTAATATCACATCCGATATGATAGAAGCAATAGAATTTCCAGAATTAGCTGATAAATATTTTGTACAAGCTGTTCCAAAAATAGTTATAAATGATACTGTTAGTTTTGAAGGTGCATTACCAGAGGAAATGTTTTTAGAATACGTTATAAAAGCCCAGGAGGTATAAATTATGCCAGTTCCAAAACGAAAAACAGCAAGAAGCAAAAGAAGAGCAAGAAGAAGTCATTGGAAAGCTTATACATCAGAATGGACATTTTGTCCAAGATGTCAAGAACCAGTCCTAACACATGCAGTATGTCCATATTGTGGATATTATAAAGGTAAAAAACTAATTATTACAAAAGAGGAAGAAAAATTGGAAGAAGAGCTAAATAAATGAAGTTTAAAGTAGTTATTGATGCTATGGGAGCGGATAAAGCTCCTGAACCTGAAATTATAGGATCAATAGAATATATAAAAAGATTTGATGACACAGTAATTTATTTAGTTGGACCAAAAGATATTATAGAGAAAAAAATTAAAAAAATTTATCACAAGCATTTTAAGAATATCGAAATTTATCACAGTGATGTAGTTGTAAGCACAAATGAGAAGCCTTCAGATGCTCTAAAATACAAAAAAGATTCAACAATAGCTTTAGGTTTGAATTTGCTCAAAGAAAATATAGCAAACGCTTTTATATCAGCAGGACATACAGGTGCAATTATGGCATTTTCTATATTCATACTTGGTAGAATTTCAAACGTTAAAAGACCTGCTATTGGAGCATTATTTCCAACAATTGAGGGAAGTAATTTAGTTTTAGATGTTGGGGCGAATGTTGATATTTCACCACAAATACTATTTCAATTTGGAATTCTTGGAGTTATGTTTTATTCAGTACTATTTAATAAAGCTAATCCAAAAGTGGGCATATTGTCCATAGGAGAGGAAGAAGCTAAGGGAAACCAAGTTGTTTTGGAATCAAGGAAGCTATTCGAAAATAGCGATTTAAATTTCGTAGGCTTTATTGAAGGGCATGAAATTTTATCAAATAAGGCTGATGTTATTGTAATGGATGGATTTGTAGGAAATACATTATTGAAATTTGGAGAAAGTGTATTCTTCTCACTCATTAGGATGTTAAAAAATGAAGTTAATAAAAATCCAATTTATTCGTTAGGTGCTTATTTAATGAAAGGAGCATTTGAAAATATAAAAAAACATGTTGATTTCGAAGAATACGGAGGAGCACCACTACTTGGAATAAATGGAAATGTAATTGTATGTCATGGAAGATCTTCATATAGAGCAATTTACAATGCTATAAGTGTTTCAAAGAAACTATATGAAAGTAAGCTTATTGAAAAAATATCAGAAAAAATCAATAGCTTTAAAATTTGAAAATGCAAGAATTAAAACAAGAAATTGTGAAATTAAAGAAAAAATTAAATGCAGTCATTTTAGCACATAATTACCAAATTCCTGATATTCAAGATGTTGCTGATTTTGTGGGTGATAGTTTAGAATTATCAAGAAAAGCAAGTGAAACAAATGCTGATATTATTGTATTTTGTGGAGTTATGTTTATGGCAGAAACTGCAAAAATACTAAATAAGGATAAAAAAGTTTTAATTCCAGATTTAAATGCTGGTTGTTCCTTAGCAAATTCGATAAATTTAGAACAATTAAGAAATTGGAAGAAAGAACATCCAAATGCGGTTGTTGTATGCTACATAAATACTACAGCAGATGTTAAAACAGAATGCGACTATTGTTGTACCTCTTCAAATGCAATAAAAGTTATAAATTCAATTCCAGAAGATAAAGAAATTTTATTTTTACCTGATATGTATTTGGGAATGTGGATTAAGAAACAAACAAAAAGACAAAACATACATATATGGCCTGGTGAATGCCACGTTCATGCAGGTTTTAAATATGAGGATTTAATTAATAAAATGAAAGAAAATCCAGATGCAGAAGTAATGCTACATCCTGAATGTGGATGTACAACTCAATGCTTATACCATTCAAATGGTAACCTAAAAGTTTTATCTACTAGTGGAATGATTAGAAATGCTAAAGAAAGTCCATATAAAAAATTTATAGTAGTTACAGAAACTGGAATTTTATATCCATTAAAGAGATCAAATCCAGAAAAAGAATTTATTCCTGCCGATGAGAATGCAATTTGCAAATATATGAAAATGATAACACTTGAAAAAGTTCATAAATCACTTTTGGAGCTAAAGTATGAAGTATTTCTAAATGAAGAAGTTATAGAAAAGGCATACTTACCAATTAAGAGAATGCTTGAAATCAGCTAATTATGGAAAGTTCGCTAAGTAGTAAATTAAAACTTGCTATAAAAATTTTGGGAAACTTGAATGAAATTAAAAAAGTGGAAGATATTATTGAAAACATTGTAAATTTGACAAATAGAAATTTAACAAGAGTTATGAAACCTAAATCCGATATTATTACATTAAAAGAAAATATGTTACTTTCAGATGCATATAAAATTTTTAAAGAACACAACTATACAAAATATCCTGTTATAGATGACAAAGGAAATTTTGTAGGTATATTTTACATAAGGGATTTCATAAGAAATTTTGATAAAATGTATGAGCTTACAGTTAGGAAACTAACAAAACCTGCTATTTATATTCCATACAACTATAACATATTTCAAGCAATTAAATTTTTAAGAGAAAAACGAATATCAATTGCTCTTATAATAGATGAACATGGAACTGTAATTGGAATGGTAACTATGGAGGACTTAGTTGAGGAAATTGTAGGAGATATAAAAGGAGAGTACGAAACATTAGATATTGTTAAGGTTTCTGATGATGAATACATAATAGCAGGTAATATGCCTATAAATGAATTCTTGAAATTTTTAGAAAATCGTTTTAATATTGAATTGAAAGTCGATGAAGATATCAATACTCTATCAGGATTTATTATAAAGAAAAACAATAAAATGCCAAAAGTTGGTGATAAAATTAATATTGGAAATCTTTTATCTGAAATCATTGAAGTTGAAGGATATAGAATAAAATCAATAAGACTCAAAAAATTATGACATTATTTATTTTAAATTTCTTGCTTGCAATAATAATAACGTATTTGGTAATTTACATCTCTCACAAATTTAAGATTTACGATTATCCAAATGATAGAAAACTTCACAAGTATCCAATTCCAAGAATAGGAGGGTTAGGATTTATTATACCTATAATTATTTCAACAATCATACTAACAGATATATTTGAAAAGTGGACACTTTTTACGGTTGCAACAATTATAATTATTATCGAAGGGTTACTTGATGATATTATAAATTTACACTTTTCACAAAAGTTAATATTTGAATTCTTTTGTGCAAGTTTTATATTTTTGTCTGGTTATGGAGTGAAAACACTAGGATTTAATACTACATTACATCCTGCTATTGCTTTTGTTATTACAATTGTTGGATTTGTAGGGGTTATAAATGCATTCAATATGCTTGACGGATTAGATGGAGAACTTACAATTTTGAGCATAATAATTTTCTTAACATTTGGATATTTCTTTTACATCACTTCAAATGTTAAAATTTTTGAATTTTCAATCTGCATTATATCAGCTCTTGTTGGATTTCTTATATTTAACTTTCCAAATGCAAAAGTATTTATGGGAGATGTCGGAGCTTTAACGCTTGGTTTTTTTGCTGCATCCTTTGCAGTATTTTTAACTCAAGGCGAAAAATCTTCAATTTACCCCATTGTTCCAGTAATAATTCTATCTATTCCCATCTTTGACACAATCTTAACAATTATAAGAAGAATCTTATCAAAGAAAAATATCTTTCATTCAGATAAAAAACATTTACACCATATTTTATATAGAAGATTTGGTAAATTAAAAACTGTAATAATTATGGCAATCTTGCAAATTGCTATTAGTCTTATTTCAATACTTACTTATAAGCTTGAAGAAATTTACTTGTGGTTTATTGCTCTTGTAATTTTCATAATTATAGGGATTTTGGGATATGAAAAGAGTTATAATCTACGGCTTTGGGGAGGCAGGAAAGCAAATAGCTGAAAGTATCATAGAAAATGGTAATTACGAAATTATTGGTTTTTTAGATGATGACAAAAAGAAATTTGGCTTAGAATACAAGAATTTAAGAGTTCTGGGAGATATCAATGATTTGAAAGAGATTAAAAAAATTCAAAAAATTGATACTCTAATAATTGCAATGCCTTCTGCAAGTATTGAAAGAATAAGAGAAATTGAGCTAATTGCCTTAAAAAATTATATCACAGATATTAAAGTTGTTCCAAGTATTTATGTTAGAAAAGAGAAAGTGTTTTTAAAACACGTTGTTGATGTTGACATTTTTGATATTTTCAAAAAGCGTTTTATTTCTGTAAATTATGAAATACTGGAGAATTTTTATAAAGGTAAAACAATTCTTATAACGGGTGGAGCAGGAACAATTGGTTCAATGTTATCGAAAGAGCTATCAAAGTTCAATATTGAAAAAGTTGTCCTTATGGATATAGACGAAACGAGGTTATATGACTTGGAAGTTGATCTAGATGACAAAAGATTTGAAATTTATTTGGGTGATATTACAGATGATTATTGTTTAAATGAAATTTTTAAGAGAAAATTTGATATTGTAATTCATACAGCTGCATATAAGCATGTTCATTTAGTTGAAAAATTTAAATATATTGCTTATAAAACAAACGTTATTGGAACAAAAAAATTAGTAGATTACTCGAAAATGAATAATATTGAAAAGTTTATATTTATATCAACAGACAAAGCAGTTGAACCAATTAGTTTTATGGGGAAAACAAAAAAAATAGCAGAAAACTATGTTATTAAAAACAAATATACAGCTATAAGATTTGGAAATGTTATAAATTCAAGAGGTAGTTTAATTCCTACTATTTTAAGACAGATTGAAAAAGGATACGTGAAAATAACTCATAAAGATGCAAAAAGATATTTTATCACTCCAAAAGAAGCAATATTACTTATTCTAAGTTCAGTAGTTATTTCAAAAGGTGGTGAAATCTTCGTATTAGATATGGGGGAACCTGTAAATATTAAGAATTTAATAGAGAAATTGATAGAAGTTTTGGGATATAAACCATATGAAGATATTAAAATCATATTTACAAATTTAAGAGAAGGGGAGAAAATTGAAGAAAAATTAATTGAAGAGGATGAAAAATTAGAAAAAACAGAATTTGAATTTATATATAAAATTGAAAAAAGCGGAGAGGGAGGGATTTGAACCCTCGTCCCAACCTTTTAAGTTGGGAAAAGGCTTAGCAAGCCCCCGCCTTCGACCGCTCGGCCACCTCTCCTCTATACGGAGGGGGAGGGACTCGAACCCTCAATCCGCGTTAAAGCGGAGGCGGATTTCAAATCCGCTGCCTTACCAATTCGGCGCACCCCTCCTATAGTTTTAAAATTTTAAAGCTTGTTCACTTCAAGTTTGTCAATCTATTACTTATTAGTTCCCAACTATGATTATAAGTTCTTAATTTACTCAGAAAATTCATATACTTTGAACAAATTTCAAATTGAATATAAAGGAAGATTATTATTTTTTAGAAACGATGTAAACTCATTTACCCCTACTCAACTCTCTTCAAAGTTTTTATATAGCTATGATTTTGAAAAATTCAAGATTTTTATAGAACATTATTGTGAAAATACTATAAATTACAAACCATACGATATTAAGAGATTTGATATTGTTGGGCTAAAATATAAAAGTTTTTCAATTGGCTGGACATTTAATAAACGGTACGTAGATTACGAATTTTGGTTTATTTATGAATTTTTCTATTTACTATTTAAGGGAAGTTTATATTTAGGAATAAATGAAAATTTTAAAAAATTTTATCCCTTCATCTCAATTTGGATATTGAATATCTCAGGATTTGAGACAATTTTCAATCCTAACAGTGCAGATACACTTAACTTAGGAGAAATTCCAACTGAAAATCCAATGAGATTATTGTTATTTGGGGCAGATATTGGTCTTAAGTCAATAAGTGGGAAATTTGAAATTAATAAATTTATTCCAATAAACGATTATATCTATAACTTCAATTACAAGTATTCGGTAGATTTTTCGCTTAAAGAAAAGTTATTGTTTAAAACTTATCTTGAAGCAAATTCAATAACTCAACTAATTTATCCAAAGTGGCTAATTTTGCAAGCAAGAGTTCTATTTAGGAATTTTGGATTAGGGTTAAGTGAGTTATATACAACGAACATAAGATACGATGACTTAATTCTTAGAAGAAAGGAATATTTTTTAAATTTCTATAAGAGTTTTGGAATTCTTGAATTTGATTTTAAATATAGATTTGTAAAAAGTGACAGTTTAAATAATCTTTATCTTAATGTGAGTTTTAATATTCAAAAATTCAATTTATTTTTAAGCCCAAAATTGGAAATTTTTAATAGGGATGCTGATGTTTACGTTGGAATTTATTACAAGCAATTCACTATTTACTATCTTAGAAAGTTTAAGAATAAGAGAAGTTTTGACTATTTTGCTAATAGCGAAGAGTTATTCGGAATTTCTGTTATACTTCAATAGGCTTTGATAAATAACCCTTAAAATTTCAAAATGCTTGGAACATTAATACCTATTTTTGAGGGAATGGCAACAAATGGAGAAAAAATAACAAATGAAACAATAAAAGGTAAATGGACAGTTATTTTCTTTTATCCAAAAGCTTTTACTCCAGGATGCACAAACGAAGTATGTAATTTAAGAGATAACTATTCAAACTTACTAAAATATGATATAAATATTTATGGTGTAAGTAAAGATGATTTAGAGACACAAGAGAAATTTAAGCAAAAATACAATCTACCATATGAACTTATAGCAGATCCAGAAGGTAAAATTATAAAAGCTTTCAAGGTTGAAGGTCTTGGAGGATATGCGAAAAGAAAAACTTTTATAATAAATCCAGAGGGCAAAATAGTTTATATATTTGAAAAAGTAGATACAAAAAATCATGCTCAACAAGTTGAAGAAATTTTAAAAAGTTTGATAAAGTAGTTTTGATAGGGATATTTTTAATACCTTTTGATAAAGCTGTAATTTCAAGACCTGGCTCCAAGTTAGCACCTCAAAGAATAAAAAATTACTTGACGAATTTAAATTTTAAGAATAAAGAAATTTTGGACTTTCTTGAAATCAATCTTGAAAGTTTTGATATAACTAGAGCACATCAAGAAATTTTCAATTTCATTAAAAAAAACCAAAATTATGAATTTTACATTTTCATAGGTGGTGATCATTCAATCACATATGTAATATTTAAAGCACTAAATTTCAAAAATTGCCTTATTATAAATTTAGACAAGCATTTCGATATTAGGGATTGGTCCTTAGATAATATATCTAGTGGAACATCTTTTAGTAGGCTATTAGATGAGAAAATTATTAAACCTGAACAACTAATTGAAATTGGAATATTAGATTTTTACAATAGTGAATACCTGTTTCAAAAAGCAAGAAATTATGGATTTGATTTTATTAGAATGCTTGATTTAAAATCTAATTTTAAAAGTTCTGCTAAAAAAATAATAGATAAGATTAGCAATTTTGAAAGTATATACTTGAGCATTGATATAGATGTAATGGATAATTCAATATGTCCTGGTAGCAGTGCAAGTTCTCCATTCGGACTTAAACAGGAAGAAATAATTAGAATAATAGATTTAATTTTAAAAACAAAAAAATTAAAAGCTTTAGACATTGTTGAAACTAATCCTCTCGTAGATTTTGATGATATGACATCTAAATTCTCTTCATTCTTATTAGCCTACATAATTAGTCGTATTAAATAGGTGCATTTATAATAACTCCTTAATCTTAAATTGACAAATTAAATAAGACTTGATTAGCAAAAGTTATAAAAAACTTCTAATTTAGAAATTCAAAAAATTCTATCCTAAAAATTTGGATAATTAGAAAACATAGAAAAAAATAATTTTTTAATTATAACTATTTTTAATTATTTTACCTTATTTTAATAAAAATATTTTTTTATAATAATTTGTCAAGTTGACCAAGTATTGTTTTGGTCTAGAATTTTAATATGGTGGTATTTTAAAACTTTTATAAACTTGAAATAGGTTAATTTGATGCTTTAAAATTTTCAGACTTGCAGTGGAAGGGGTTAAAAAACAAAAAAATAAAAAAAGGAGGTGAAGCATGAACAAGGCTCAACTTATAAGTGAAGTAGCAAAGAGAGCTGAATTAACAAAGAAAGAAGCAAAAGCTGCAGTAGATGCAGTATTTTCTGCAATAAAAGATGCCCTCTCAAAGGGGCAAAAAGTTAGATTAATTGGCTTTGGAACATTTGAAGTCAGAAAAAGATCAGCAAGAAAAGGTAAGAATCCAAAAACTGGTCAAACTATTAATATTCCATCAAGAAAAGTACCAGCTTTTAAAGCATCAGCTGAATTGAAAAAGCTTGTAAAATAAGTAAGAAAAAAAACCCCTTCCACTGCGTTTAAATTAAAATCAAACTAGCTAATTTAAAATAAGTAATATAAGTTATGATATCCCCAATAGTTGTAATAAACGGAATATCAACGCCTGCAGGATCTATCCTTAACATTCTCAAAATAATAGGAGTTAAAAATCCAAATGTATTTGCTGTTATACAAGAAACTATTGAGGACAAACTTACAACTATAGCAAGGTCAAGAAAGAATTTTCCTCTAAATAGAGCTATTAAGAACATACCAAAAGCAATTGCTATGGATATTAACAAAACTGCAGAAAATTCCTTCCAAAAGAACTTTAAGAATGCTTTTAAATTTCTTTCAATTTCACCTGTAGCAATAGCTCTTATAGTAAAAGCTGATGCTTGAGAACCTATAATTCCAGTAGTATTTGCTAAATTAGGTAAGAAAAATGTCAAAATTGTTAAATGAGCTATTACATTTTCAAAACTATTTAAAACCCAACCTGAAAAATTACCTAAAATCATCATTACAAAAACAGCAGGAAGTCTTTTTAAGATCTTATCTTTATAAGATAACTCAAAATACTTTGCTTCAGGATCCACTAAACCCACAAGTCTATAAATTTCTTCACTTGCTTCCTCCTCCATAACGTCTACTACATCATCAATTGTAATAACTCCAAGAATCCTGTTTTCTTTATCAACAACAGGTAAAACTAATAAATCGTAATCTTTCATAATTTTGGCTGCAACTTCCCTTTTATCATATGCTAAAACGTATGATATGTTTTCCGAAACTTCAGCAATTTTTGAATTCTTACTACTCCTTAATATTTTCGTAAGCTTTGCATATCCTATTAATTTCTTATCTCTTGAAACTACAAATATTCCCAAAAGTGCCTCATCAGAAACATCACTATTTCTAACAACTTCAAGAACTTGTTCAATAGATGAGTTCTCTTCAACAGCTATAAAATCTGTATTCATTATTCTACCACACGAATTTTCAGGATAATTCAATAACTTAAGTGCTAACTCTTTTTCTTCTTTCGGTAAGATTGATATTATTCTTTGAACGAGATTTGGTGGAAGTTCCTCAAAAAGAGCAACTTTATCATCGTCATCCATTTCTTCAAATATTTCTAATAATTGCTTATCAGAAAATTTCCTGATAATTTCTTCAAGTTTATCACCTTCTAAATAAGTAATAACGTCAGAACACTTTTCGCTATCAAGAAGCCTCAAAACTATTATCGATTTGCTAGGATCCATATCCTCTACAATTTCTGCAATATCAAAAGGATGCAAAACTTGAACAAGTGCTTTTAAAGATTTAAAATCTTTTTCGTCTATCATCTGAATAATATCAGGAATTAATAATGATGAAATTCTCAAAGTATGAAAATTTTAAAGAATTGCTTGTAATTCAACTAAATCCTTATAAATTTCACATCTCTTTAATAATTCCTCATGTTTTCCAATATCTACGATCTCTCCGTCTTTCATAACAACTATTTTATCAGTAAAGAGCATTGAACTAATTCTATGAGATATTATAATTGCGGTTTTATCTACTAAAAATTTTTCAAGAGCATTAACAATTTTCTCTTCACTTTGTGCATCAACATTACTTGTAGGTTCATCTAATAGTACAATTTCAGGTTGTTTTAATATTGCTCTTGCTATTGTGAGCCTTTGTCTTTGGCCACCCGAAAGATTAGAACCACCTTCAGAAATCTTATAAAAATAAGAATCCTTAAGGCTTTCTATAAAATCATCTATATTTGCCAATCTGCAAGCTTCTTTAATTTTATCTAAACTAATCTTTTTACCAAGTGTTAAATTATCATAAATAGTACTTTCAAAGAGAAAAGATTCTTGTGGTACAAAAGCAATTTTATTCCTATAACTTTCAATATTATACTCCCATAAATCAACATCATCTATAAAAACTTTTCCTATTGTAGGTTTTAACAAGCCTGCTATTATTTCAATGAGTGTTGTTTTGCCAGCTCCCGAAAGTCCAACAATCCCAACTTTTTCTCCTTTTTTTATACTTAAACTTACATTCTTCAAAACTAATTTATCACCATAATAAAAACTAACATTAACCAAAGAAATCCCTTTCTTTAGTTTATTAAAAACAATATTTCCCCCTCTTGGCTCATTATCTAAATTCAAAAATTCAAGTATACTATTGTAAACCGAAATCCCTCGCTGTATATGATTGTTTGCCTTAAAAATTCTTTTTATTGGACTAATACTTGAAACTATTAAGATAAGAAAAACTATAAACTGATCGCTTGTGATTGAAGACTTAACAAAAACTTCGTTTGAAACATAAATGAGAAATAAAATAATTGGTATTGATACAATAAATTCAGAAAAATTACTAGAAAAACTACCAAGTGCTTCTAACTTAACAGATGAAAGAAAATAACTTTTAGATATCTTATTAAACTTTTCACTTTCAAGATTTTGATTTGAGAACATTTTAATCACTTTTATACCTCTTACGATTGAGTTAATATAAGTGCTAAGTTTTGCTATATTTTGATTTAATTTATTCCAGCGATAATTCATCGCTTTTGAAATTAAAAATAACAATATTCCAAGAGGGATAGCTATAAGTATACCAAATATTAGAAGATTAAAAGCAATAACAATACAAATCGATAAAAAGACAAACAGCCTTATTGACGAAAATATAAATTCAAAAACCCCTTCAGTTAGGGAACCCTTTAACAATCTACTATCATTAATAAACTTACTAACAATTTCTCCACTGCTTTTGTTATTTAACCAATACATTGGCAATTTAAGAAGCTTTGAAAACATTTTATCTCTAAGCTCCATAATAATCTTCTCTTCTGTATAACTTACAATTACATCTTTTACAAAAAGTATTAAGAACTTCAAAAAAAATATACTAAATGTTAAAATTGCAAGTCTTAAAATCGCTATATTTGGTTCTACTTCAAAAAACAACTTACTTATGATAGTATCTAAAAATTTCAATTGATCCACATTTGAAAAAATTTTTGGTGCTTCTTCACTATTTAAAATAATTCTCAAAGCTACAGGCAAAGATGTAAATGATATACTCTCAATAACCGAAGCCAAAAAGACTAAAAGAATAAGAACAGAAAAAGTAAATTTTTTATTTAGAAGAAATTTTATAAAACTCCTCAAATTTGAAATTTTAAAGTTTTCAATCTCACCTTTAAAATTTTAAATAGTGAAAAATAAAGTAATTGTAATAGGGGGAGGATTAGCTGGAAGCGAAGCTGTATACCAACTTGCTAAAAGAGGAGTAAATGTAATTTTATATGAAATGCGTCCATATAAAACCACACCTGCTCATAAGACAGATAAATTCGGTGAATTAGTATGCTCAAATTCTTTAAAATCGACTGATATTTATAATGCAAATGGACTTTTGAAATACGAGCTAAAACTTCTTGATAGCTTAATATTAAAAGCTGCTGAATATAGTAGAATTGACAATTCAATTGCACTTGTTGTAGATAGAGAAAAGTTTTCTGAATATATAACGAATATCATTAAGAGTTTTGAAAACGTAAGGATTATAAGGGAAGAAGTTTTAGAAATACCAAGAGATGAAATTGTGATAGTTGCAACAGGTCCTTTAACATCTAAAAATTTATCAGAAAATATAAAAGAGCTTGTTGGTGAAGAATATCTATCATTTTACGATGCTGTTTCTCCTATTGTTGACGGAGATACTTTGAACTACGAAAAATTATTTTGGGCTGATAGATTTTCAGATGAAGGAAATTATTTAAATGCCCCCTTAAACAAAGAAGAATATGAAAATTTTGTAAATGAACTTATTAAAGCAGAAAAGATTGAAATACATGATTTTGAGAAAAATATAAATTTTTTTGAAGGATGCCTTCCGATAGAAGAAATGGCAAGAAGAGGTTTAGATACACTAAGATTTGGACCTATGAATCCAAAGAATTTAATTGATTCAAGAACAAATAAGGAACCATATGCTGTTGTTCAACTAAGACCTGAAAACAAAGACAAAACAGCATTTTCATTAGTGGGTTTTCAAACTCAAATGAAATGGAATGAACAAAAACGCATATTTAGACTTATTCCTGGTCTTGAGAATGCAGAATTTTTAAGATATGGTGTAATTCACAGAAACACATTTATAAAATCTCCTCTAATATTAAAACAAACTTTGCAAATGAAAAATTATGAAAATATTTTCTTTGCTGGACAAATAACTGGTGTAGAAGGCTATGTTCCATCTACAGCAACAGGTTTAATTGCAGGAATAAATGCATACAGATTACTTAAAAACGAAAAACCTATTTACCCAAGTAGACATACAATGACAGGAGCCCTTTTATATTATATAACTCACGAAAATATTAAATATTTTCAACCAATGAATGCGAACTTTGGATTATTTGTAGATATACCAAGAAATTTAAAGGGCAAAAGTAAGAAAGAATTCATTATTCAAAGAGCAAAATTAGAATTTGAGAAATTTTTACTTGATTTTTATGCTTTATAATTTTCACACTTTATGATATGCCCCGCTAGCTCAACGGGTAGAGCGGAGGGCTGTTAACCCTTAGGTTGCAGGTTCGAGTCCTGCGCGGGGCGTCCCCCATAGGAGGGGGTATATGGTTATTGATATAAACACATTAAGAAAAGAGGCAGAAAAATTTATTCCGGATCTTTTGGGAATTATTATAGTTGATGAATATGGATTACCTCTAACTTATTCACTTTCTACTACTCTTGACGATCCAATAATAATTTCAGGGCTTCTCTCAAGTGCTGTTAATATGTTAGAAAACCTATTAAGGGAATTAGGAGGAGCGAACTTTGAGCTTGTTTATACACAAGGAGATAAACTATGTATATTCGTTGGAAAGGTTAAAAACTTATATTTGGGGTTCTTAACAAGTCCTACCACGAAAATAGGAACAATTTTCATGGAGTATAAGATAATAAGACCAAAACTTGAAGAGTATCTAAGTGAAATAATGGGAGGTTAAATATGGAAGCAAGGGATTTTATAAAATCTCTTTTAAAAGAAGAAGGTGTTATTCTTCCAAAAGAACTTGTTGTAAAACTTTATTCCGAGATATTGAAATTTGCTGGAGGTCTTTCAGGTCTAATCCAGGCAACATCTACTATTGCAGGTAAATCTATCGCAAATATCTTTAAGGAAAAACTTCATAATTACAACTTAATAGAAATTGCAGAATTATTTTTTGATGAAACAGGTTTAGGGAAAATAAAAATTGAAAAATTAGAAAATGGTTATAAAATTACAATTTTAGATACTTTCTTATTAAAAGCCCATAATAAACCAGAACTATGCCTAAAACCATTACAAGGAGCTACAGAGGGATTTTTTGAAGTTTTAGAAAATGTAGATTATAGTTCAAGACTTGAAGGAACAAGTATAATTTTAGAGAAAAAAGGGAAACCAAAATGTTAAATATAATTATTCTACATTGTCCTGCATGTTATGGTGCTTTAAATGTTCCAATAACTTCAACTTCTACTTTATTCAAAACGTACGAAGTATCAATAAGCTATTTATACTACTATGGCTCTAATTCGAATGGTTCAATATCTTATAATAATTTCAATTTATCTTTGATTAGAAACATTAGAAGATTTTCACTTATATTTCTTTTACCATATTACTACCTAAAAACAGAAGGTGTGACAAATGATAATATTTCAACACTTCATGGTATTGATTTAGGATTAAGATTCTTTCCAGTTTATGCAAAGTTCTCAAAGCATAGAACTATTCTCTCTGCACTTTTATCCTATAAACTTCCATTGGGTTTTTATGTGAAAAACAACCAATATGAGGATATCACCAGCTACATATCAATAGGTTCTGGCTACGCTTTTATTTATAACAAAACTATAAATTATGGAGAAATTATTTACTCTAAAGCAACAAAAGAAAATAGTATTCAATCTGATAGAGCAAGAGCAATATTTGGACTTTATTATAGTTTTAGTACTTTTGAAATTGGACCTGTTATTAACTGGGTTTATCAGAAATATCTAAATTCAAATGAATTGACATTGGGTTTAAGCTACGGATTTAAAATCTTCGATATGAAAATTAACTTAAGTGCTCACAAGAGTTTATATTATAAGGGGAAAGGTATTGATAATGACTTTTCACTTGAGTTAGTTTTAAGAGGGGGTTTTAGATGAGAAGTGCAGTTATTGTATCTGCTAAAAGAACAGCTATTGGAAAAGCTCCAAGAGGAACATTAAAAGATACAAGACCAGAATACCTTCTATCAGAAGTTATAAAAGCCATTTTAGATGAAACAAAGATTGACCCAAATTTAATTGAAGATCTGACTGTTGGTTGCGCATTTCCTGAAGCCTATCAAGGTATGAATATGGCAAGAACAATAGTATATAGAACTAATCTTCCAAGTTCAATTCCTGCTGTTACTGTTAATAGATATTGTGCATCTTCTATTCAAGCAATTGCTCAAACAGCTCATAGAATTATGTTAAACGAGATAGATGTTGCTATTGCTGGTGGTTCTGAGAGTATGAGTCTAGTTCCAATGCCAGGATACGTATTTAGACCTGAGCCTTACCTTGCACAAAATTTTCCAGAATATTACTTAAATATGGGGTTAACTGCTGAAAATTTAGCTGAAATATATAATATCAAACGTGAAGAAGCAGACGAGTTTGCATATTTATCGCATATAAGAGGTTCAGAAGCAGTAATTAGTGGAAAATTCAAAGATGAAATAGTTCCAGTAAAAGTAAAAGTTAGTATTGAAGATGAAGAAGGAAATACTCAATTAGTTGAAAAAATC
>JBDRXT010000021.1:0-17569 GCA_039803045.1 Caldifarciminota bacterium | reverse complement strand
TACAACAAAAGCTATAGGTAATCTTGAAAGCCAAGTTAGAGAAGGTATAATATATGAAAATATTTCTAGTCTTGTAAGTGTAAGAATGCCAAGAATAATAGCTAATACTGTCATAAATCTTACAAATGAATGCTGGGAAGGATCTAGACCCATTTGTATTGATGGTATTATTGCCTGATTTATAGCAACTATAACTCCATAAGCTGCAGAAACTCCAACGAATATATGCTCAGCAAGCTTATATAGTGGATTATCACCAAAGACAAATGATAAGATAAAGAGTGTCAAAAGAGCCGCAATCCAAATACCTAAAATTTCCATCATCTTAAAACTCTCCTTAATATAAAACCTACATTACCAAGAAGTATAAATAATAAAATTATAGTATGAACTGAAACTTGTGAAGCTATTAGTAAGGATGCAAGACCTCTTAACTTCACTAAACTTTCATAATCAAAGGCTCCCTTTAAACCACCAACTAATCCAAATATTTGATTTGCCTGATAATATGGAAAGTAATTAGGAGCCATAACTGCTGTAACAGCAAAAACCATTTTCACACCATATCTAGCTTGAACAATTTGAATCCAAGAATCTCCTGTCGCTCCTGCTTGAAAACCAAAAAATAAACTAATATCATTATAATTTATAATTCCATCTTCCTTTGCGACTTCTTTATATATTGGGTAACTATCAATTGGCTTGTTGTAGTAATCAGTACGAAAAACATTCCTAAAATCTTCACTTAAACCTATCATCACTCCAGCTACACCAGGTCTAAATCCAAGAATTAAATAATCTTCGCCATATTTTTTATTATGTTTTTTTGCAATTTTCTCAATAGCACTAACCCCTACAATTAATCCCTCATGTCTCCAGTGAGTTAAAAGTAAAACTTTTATATTTTTTCTAAATGCTTGTTCAAGAACAGCTTCTAAAACTGGTTGAAGTTCTGGATAAGCAGAAGGTCCATAATCAGTAGAAATTAGTAAAACATCCCCCTCTTTAAGAGATTCAACAGCATTATAAGCATTTACTACTTCCTGGCTCGGCTTATCAGGAAGAGGAATTTTCAAAAATAGAGGGATTATAATAGCAAAAATTAAAACAGTATATATGATTCTTCTGTCTATAAGTTCAAGTATTTCTAATAACTTTCTCATCTTATATACCCCCTTTCTATACCAAAAATTATTCTTAATGAAAATGCAATTGAACCTAAGTATAATCCAATTGCTATTGCTCTTTGACCAGCACTATTAGGATAGTTCATAATCCAATCTGAAAGAACGGGTATAAATTGGGCAAGAACATTTGAAAATCCTGGATAGAAAACCAAAATACCAAAAAATAATAAAATAGAACCTAAAATATATCTTACAATTGAATTATATCCTGTGTATTTTGTTCCAATATAAAAGATATAACTACCTGTTAAAACCATAAACAATAAGAAAAATGGAAGAAATATATAACCTCCAAAAGGAACTCTTCCCATCATAACAATAGCTGCTGAAATTAGAAGAAGTGTCGATTCTAAATTTCTTGCTCTAAATGCTCTATAAGCTGCTGATGCTATGAAGAAGGCTAATAAAGAAAACATTGTAGCATCAAGAGGAAGATAAACATTCCTAAAAAGCCATAAATAACTTGATCCAGAGATAAAGGGTGCTCCATGTTTATACCATGCCCAAAAACCCCACAAAAGAGCAATAAAAAACGAAATTATTAGAATAATACTATAAAACTTATCCTTATCGTTCCTCTTGATTTTTCTCCAGTGATAAAGGAGAAGACTATCTATTCCAAGCAAAAGCGCAAACCCTGAAACAATAACATACCATCTAGTTGTAAGTTGTTCAACTTGAGTAAATGGTTCTCTTGGTATAAAAAATAAAGCCATTATTGCAATACCACTTATAAAAGTAACAAGTACTGGCAATTGAACTTGCATTAGAACCTCCCTACTTTAAAAGCACTCTTATAAGCATTTGATATTTCAGAGAGAAAATTATATTCAGAAAGTGTTGTTAAAAGAGCTCCCACTAAAATAATTATTATAATTATAACTTTTGCTATATCTTCAGATTTAATAGTTCCTATTTCTGAAGGATTTTTACTTAGGTAAGCTGAAGCTGCATATAGTTCCTCACCAATGAGTGTATAATCACAAGATACTATAAAAAATGGTAATTGAGTAATTGCAGTAGTTCCAGCAATATTTATAGCACCAACATTATAAGAAGTTTCAGCCATTAATAAACTTTCTGCATAAAAATATCCTTGATAAAACGCTGCACCAGGTTTCCCTCTTATTACAATACCGTTAAATCCAGCAGCAAAGCCAAATTGTTCAGTAGTCAAAAACATAATATTATTTTCCTTATATAAATCTGGTCTTCCTGCTTCAGTATAACCTTCTTTTACAGCTTCTCTAGAAGCAATCATTATCAATGGATCATTATTTGGAACAATAAGATCTATACCATAACTTGCAACTTTTTTCGCAACGTATTTTAAGATAGCTATTCCCGCTATTATAGCTGGATCACTAAGAGTACTTATACCTGTCGTATAAATAATTGGTCTTCCCATCTCAGTTGCTCTACCAACAGCATCATCTATAGCTTCAAGACCCGCTATCTTCCTAATATATGGAACTTTTCCTAATCTTGCTAAGTAGTAAAAGAGAAAGAAAAGAAAACCAAAAACCAAAAGAAAAATAAGAACTGGTAATTTCTGGAAATCAAAATAAGGTTTATTATTTTTATTTTCTTTAACATTAAGAGCCAAAATAACATTATCTGACCATTTTGTATCCGCATACGTTGTATCATCAATATAAGTCCTTATAAGATAGCTATATTTGATATTAGGCTTTATTGTTGAATCTGTAAACTCAGTATTTTTCGTTTGAGCCAAAAGAATCGGATGATCTTTTTGATTATTATCAGCTCTATAAACCTCGTACTTCTTAACTTCAACAGGAGGAGATTTCCATTTCAATATTACTTTATTCCCATCTAAGATCAATTTTAAGCTCTCGGCTTCAAAAGCAATACTAAAAATAAACAAAAACATAACTTCCTACAATTTTAAAGTATAAGATACTTCACCACTTATACTTAAAATTATGACTTCGTCATTATTTATTATCCCATATGTAAAATGTTTTATCCAATCACCAATACACAAAATTTTCTTTCCATTTCTTATATCGTATAGAGGACTATGTAAATGTCCTACAATTAAAACATCACCCTCAATTCTTTCAAAATAATCCCATAACCAATTAGGAATTTTTTCAGGGTAATCATCGTGAGCTTTCCTGCTTGCTTTAGAAACAAATTTAGCAAGCTTTATTCCTAAGTCAGGATGTATCATCTTAAATAATTTAATAAGAATAGGATTTCTTAAAATGTCCCTTGTTTTAATTCTAAATTTTAAATCGTCTCCATGAGCAAAAACTATTTTTTTATTATTAATTTTCATTTCGTATATTCCAATAATCGGTTTTATGTTTAACTTTTCAAAAAAATTACCAATCCACAAATCGTGATTTCCAGCAATGTATATTGTTTCAACATTCTTTGATACAAGATAAATTTCACTTAAAACTTTGAAATAATTTGAAAATATTACACTTTCATACTCAAACCAAAAATCAAATAAATCTCCTACGATTATAAATTTATCTGCATCTCTTTTAATCATCTCTAACAAAATTCTAAATTTTTCAAACTTTTCCTTTTCATCTTCAAAAAAACCAAAATGAGCATCTGAAAATAAGTAAATTTTCAAAGTTTGAAATTTTAAACCTTTTATTAAAGCAATTCCTTTAAAATTTTGAAATATGAAGTATTTAACTCAATTTAATTTTAAAAGAGGATATATTGTTTATCCTTCAATTGTGGTAGTTGTAGGAACCTTTGATAAAAATTTTAGAGCGAACTTTATGTCATGTATATGGAACACACCTCTCTCTTTTGAACCACCACTTTATGGAGTTTCAATATCACCAACAAGAGCAACATATGAACTAATCTTAGAAAGTGGAGAATTTTCAATTTGTTTTTGGCCATTTAGTAAAGTTCAAAATGTTGAATTTTTTGGAACATATAGTTATAGAGATGTTGATAAATCAAAAGAGGTAAAACTAATAGAAAGCATAAAAACAAAAACGCCAATCCCAGAATCAGCCTATGCAACTCTTGAATGTACTCTTTACGATTATAGAACATACGGTGATCATACATTATTCGTTGGAAAAATTCTTGTAATTCATTTCGATGAAAACTCAACTTATCAAATGTTTAATATGCCAATTTTAAATTTAGAAAAAGTTAAACCAGTATTATATCTTGGAAATGGAGTTTATATTACTGTAGATGAAAGAACAACTATAAATCTAAGATGAAATTTATTAGAGATCCATTATACGAAGATTTTATAGTTTTAGATGAACAACTTTTGAAAATAGTTGAGCATTTATCATTTCAAAGATTAAGAAGAATTTCTCAATTAGGACTTGTAAGTTATATATATCCAGGTGCTACCCATACAAGATTTTCTCACTCACTTGGAACTGTATACTTAATGGAAGAGATTATAAAGAATTTACAATCAAAAGGTTTTTATCTTGACGAAGAACTTAAGATATCTATGAAGGTTTCTGCACTCGTTCATGATATAGGACATGGACCATTTTCACATGCCCTTGAATTTACTTTATTAAATATAAAACACGAAGATATTACAAAACTAATTTTAAAAAATGTTTTAAAAGATATAATTGGTGAGCAAATTTGCAATAATGTAATTAATATAATAAGTGGAAAGTTCGAAAAAAGGTTTGTAAATGAGCTTATTAGCAGTCAACTTGATGTAGATAGGCTTGATTACATTAGAAGAGATGCTTTTTATTGTGGTGTTCATTATGGTTTAATTGATGTATCAAGAATTCTAAAAACTATTTCAATAACAAATGAAGATAAATTAGCTATAGAAGAGAAAGGAAAACATGCAATTGAGGGTTATTTGGTAGCAAGATATTTGATGTATTGGTCAGTATATTTTCATAAGACGAACTTATCTTTACAAGCAATGTTACATTCTTTATTTAAAAGGGTGAGGGATTTAATTGAAGAAAAAATTGATGTCCCACTTATTGAAAATTTAAAAATTCTTATAAGCGAAGGAATTGAAACTAAGAAAGGTATTCAAGCATTCTTAAGCCTTGATGATAGCGATATATTTTATCTTTTCAAGTTATGGACAAATTCAAAAGATAAAGTTATTTCAGATTTATCAAGAAGAATACTAAATAGAGAAATATTCAAAGCTTATGATGAGGAAATTTCTATTGAAGAAATTGAAGAAATAAAGAAAAATTTAATCAATCAAGGGCTTGATCCAAAATATTATTTAATTGAAAAAATTGCAATTGATACAGCTTATGAACCATATAGCTTAGATGGAGAAAGTAGTATAAGAGTTATTTTGAAAAATGGAAAAGTTGTAGAAATTTCACAAGCTTTACCAACTGATACTCTAAAAGCTCTTTCAAGACCTATCAAAAAGAGACTTTTTTTTACACCCTTTCGTAAAAACCACCGCTCTGCCTAATTAATCCCTTTATCTCTAAGGAAGTTAAAGCAGTTATTAGCTTTGAATAATCCTTAAAAATTTCTAACAAATCATCAAAACAAACTCTTCCTACAATTCTTTCAAAAACTAACTTTTCAAAATCGTCAAGCTCAACATTGTTTTCGATATTAACTTTTCCAAGTTTAAACTCATTAAGAATATCTTCTGGACTTTCAATAATATGTGCGATATTTTGTTTTAATAGTTTAATTGGACCTTTTGCCTGAGGAATATCTAATCTATTTGGTATTGTAAATACTTCTTTATTTAATTCAAATGCAAATTTTGCTGTAATTAAAGCTCCAGAATCTTCGGAACCCTCGACTAACAAAACACCTAAACTCAATGCTGATATTGTTAAGTTTCTAATTGGAAATGTTTCTTTTGAAGGTTTAAAATCTATAGGAAATTGAGATATTATTAATCCTCCATCATTATAAATTCTTTTAAATAGATTTTCATTACTTCTTGGATGCAAAACATTAATACCACTTCCGAGAACAACAATAGTATTTGGAATTGATCCCAAGTGTGCATAAGTATCTATTCCTATTGCTCCACCCGAAACTATTACAAGCTTTTGAGATAATATATTTGAGAACTTATAAGCTAAATTTTTACCATATTCTGTAGGTTTCCTAGTTCCTACAATAGCAAATTTTAACTTCTTTAATAATTCTAAGTTTCCCCATGCGTACAATATAGCTGTTGTAAATTCGTGTCTTGATAACTCTTCAGGAAAATCCTCATCTCCGAGAATTAATATTTTAACATTTAAACTTTTTGCTTTCTTAATTTCTTCATTTGCTCTTTTAAAGTCTAAGTTCCTTACTTTTGAAATTAGGGTTTCAGGTATAATTTCTAATAACTCGCTTGTTTTAGCCTTAATAATATTATCAACGCTTTTAAATTTATTTATCAATTTTCTATATCTAACCGGTCCTATACCTTCTGTTAACAAGAGAGCAAGTTTTTCTACCAAAACTAAAATTTTAAGGCTTTAAAATTTTCGGATGAAAGATTTATCCATTAAAGAGTATACATCTGTAGACTACATATCTGGACCACTTTTAGTTGTTAAAAATGCAAGAGAACTCTCGTACGGAGCTTTAGTAGAAATTGAAACCGAAACAGGAATTAAGAGAAATGGTCAAGTTTTAGAAATTACTGAAGATTTTGCAGTTGTTCAAGTTCTTGAAGGAACATTAGGGCTTGATGTAAAAACATGTAAGATTAGACTTGTAGAAGATGTTATTAGATTTGGTGTAAGTAGAAATATGATTGGTAGAATTTTCAATGGAAGAGGTGAACCTATTGATGGACTTGGTCCTGTAATTCCAGAAAAAAGGTTACCAATTATAGGTTCCCCAATAAATCCAGTAGCTCGTGAAAAGCCTTCTGACTTTATACAAACTGGTGTTTCCGCTATTGATGGATTTAATACACTTGTTAGAGGACAAAAATTACCTTTATTTTCAGGTTCTGGACTACCTGCAAATGAAATTGCTGCTATGATTATGAGATATGCAACAGTAAGAGGTGAGGGAGAACAATTTCTAATAGTATTTGGAGCTATTGGAATAACTCAAAGAGAATACGCTTATTTTAGACAACAATTTGAAGAAATGGGCGCAAGTAATAGATTAATAGCTTTTATAAATTTAGCAGATGATCCTACAATTGAAAGAATATTAACTCCAAGGTTTGCTTTAACAGTAGCTGAATATTTTGCATTTGAGCTAGATTACCATGTTCTTGTTATACTAACAGATATAACGAATTATTGTGAAGCTTTAAGAGAAATTTCATCAGCAAGAGAAGAAGTTCCTGGAAGAAGAGGTTATCCTGGTTATATGTATACTGACTTGGCGAGCATTTATGAAAGAGCTGGCAGAATTAAGGGTAAAAAGGGTTCAGTTACCCAAATTCCAATATTAACTATGCCTGATGATGATATTACCCATCCAATACCTGATTTAACAGGTTATATTACAGAAGGACAAATAGTTCTTTCAAGAGAATTACACAGGTTAGGAATATTTCCACCAATTGATATATTACCATCACTTTCAAGACTCATGAATAATGGAATTGGTGAAGGAAAAACTGATAAATACCATAGACAATGGGCTGATCAAATATTTGCAGCATATGCAAGGGGGAAAGACAATAGGAGACTTGCTGCTATTGTAGGCGAGGATGCCTTATCTGAAATAGATAGAAAATATATTAAATTTGCAGATGAATTTGAAAGACTCATGATAAACCAAGGATTTAAAGGAAGAAGTATAGAGGAAACATTTGAAGTTGGTTGGAAGTTATTAGGAATATTGCCAAGGAGCGAATTAGTAAGAATATCAAAAGAATATCTAGATAAGTTTTATAAGCCGGTGGAGTGATATTTTTAATATTATTTCAAGACACGATTGAAATTAAACTAAAGCAAGAATTTAAGAGAGGGGATAATTTAGCTTTAAAAGAATTAGCTAATTATTACATAAGGAAGGAGAATTACAAAAAAGCTCTAAAAACACTAAAAAATTACGTTAAAATAGAATTTGATGACGATAGTGCTTATGATTTGATAATTAGAATTTATGGAACATTGAAAGATTTCAAAAATGCTTATAATTGGTCAAAAAAAGCTTTTCTTAAATTTCCAGAAAATCTCAATTTTTTAAAATATCAAGCAATATTTTTAGACCATATGAACAAAATTGAAGAAGCAATAATTATTTACAAGAGATTATATGAAATAGATAGTTCAAATATTGAAAATCTTGTAAATTACGCAACTGCGTTATATAGGAAGGGAGATTATGAAAAAGCTAACATTTACCTAAAAATAGCTGATAGTATTTTAAATGAAATTGAAAGTACTGGTTCATTTGAAACATATTTAAAATATCAAAACGAACATTATAGAGTTTTAGCAGCCCTCTCAATAATTCACAATAAAAAGCAAGACAAATCCAAGGCAGTTATTTATGGTATAAGAGCTTATATTTATTCCTCTAAAGAGAAAAGAGACTTTTACGATTATTTATTAAAATTATTGTACGACTCAAGTGAGTATGAAAAGCTTATAGAAGTTTGCAAAGATCTTATAAAAACTTATACTGATGAAAGTTCATTTTATACGTATATGGGTTTTGGATATTTTAACTTAGCAGAAAAAAAGAAAGTAGATAGCTTATACATAAAAGCTGTTGAGGCATTTTCAATAGCAAACAATATATCATTTTCACCTCTAAATATTTATTATATTGCAAGAAGTTATAAAGAACTTGGTTTAAAAAACAGAGCATATGAATACATAGATAAAGTTTTGGATTACGGTGACGAATATAAGATTTTAAAAATTTATATGTTATTAGAGGATAAAAGATTTGAAGAAGCTAAGGAGCTTGCACTTAGCACGAACCTTAATGAACCCTCATTACTTGCCATATTAGCATATGGATTTGAGTTTGAAAACAAACTAAAACTTGCAGAAAAATACTTAAAATTAGCATTAAAACATGATAGAAAAAATCTAAAAAGATATAGAGATTTATCAAGTTTCTATAAGCGCCATAATAGAAATTTAGAAGCAAGAGAAATTTTGTTGGAATATACAAAAATGGAACCTCAAGATTATTTAGCTTACTTTGAAATTGCTGAAGAATATAACAGAAGTGGAATTTTCGATAAGGCTAAAAATTATTATGAAAATGCTATAAAAATTCTAGAAAAAATTATTGATACAACGAACAATATAAATATTTTAAAGTTCGCATCAATTTTATACAATAATTATGGTTATATGCTTGTTAATGAAAATATAGATATAGAAAAAGGTTTTGAGTTAATTAAAAAAGCTCTTGAATTAAATCCAACTGATCCACATATATTAGATTCTTTTGGATGGGCTTTATTTAAAAAGGGTTATTACGAGGAAGCGTTTAAATACATAGAAAGAGCATATAGTGAAAAACCTAATGATAACGAAATAAGAAACCACTACGAAATACTAAAAAAAATATTAAATATTGACTAATGAAAAAGTTTTATATTGCTTTGTTTTTGATTTTGATTATTTTGGCATTTTTATTCCCACTTTCCAGTAAAAATAATGTCAAAGAAATTACACTTAGGAAAGGAGAAACATTATCTGATCTTTCAAGAAAATTAAAAGAGAAGGGAATTATAAGATCTGAAAGATTATTTAAGCTTTTATTTAGAATTTCTAGCAAAGATAAAAAAATTAAGAGTGGAGTTTATAGCTTTGTTTTTAATGAAGGGGAAATTTTGACATTCCTTAGGTTGATAAATCAAAAACCCAGACCAATTGAGTTAGAAATAACAATATATGAGGGAATGAATAGTTTTCAAATTGCAAAGCTACTTGAAAAAAAACTTGGAATAAATTATAATAAATTTTTAAATCTCTTAAGTGACAGTTCTTTTATATCAAAGCTATCAGAAAAGTATGAAAAACTAAGAAATATTAAATATCTTGAAGGTTTTTTATTTCCTGAGACTTATAAATTTTTTGAAGGTGAAAAAGAAGAATTTATCATAGAAAGGCTTGTTGAAACATTCTTTAAAAAAATTGAACCCTTTGATAGCCTCTTTAATAAATCAAAACTCAATTTCTACGATGTTATAAAATTAGCCTCTATTGTTGAAAAAGAAGCATTTTATGAAGATGAAAAACCTATTATATCGAGTGTTTTTTTAAATAGATTGAAAATAAATATGCCTCTTCAAGCAAATCCTACAATTGCATATATCCTAAAAGTAGATAGTTACTGGCTTGGAGAAGAAGCATTAAATCACAATTCCCCATATAACACTTATTTATATCCTGGACTTCCACCAACCCCAATATGTTCACCATCCCTTAGTTCAATCTTATCAGTACTAAAACCTTCAAACACAAAATATTTATACTTTGTAGCGGATAAAAACAAAAGACACTTGTTTGCTAAAACATATTTAGAGCACTTACAGAACATTAGAAAAGTTCGATAAATATTAGCTATTTTTTAAGTAAAACATCTTTGCAATTTCAAATTTACCTTCATCCTTGTTCTTATGAAGTATTTCCAAAATTAAGTTTTCATCAATATAAAGTTCAATTTTATACATATGGTTTACTTTCTCTATTTTAAACTTTGAGTTTGGATAATCTTGTTTTAGCCTGCTTATAAAATCCGAAAAATTCTTAATTAAAAACTCTCTTCTTGACCAAAGCTCTTTATCTAAAAATTCAAAAACTTTATCTAATCCATAATCTAAATATATTCCACAACAATAAGATTCAAAAATAGTTGCAAGCAAATAACTCGAAAAATTAATATCACCAAGAAAAATAAGCTCTTTATCTAAATTTAGTTCTTTTGAAATATAAGCTAAAGCTCTTGTACTTGCTAAAACTGAACGTTCCATTGAGGCACTTTTTAAATCATCAAAATAAACCTGAAATAATTTCTGTCTTAAATACATATCAATAACACTATCTCCAATAAAAGCAAACATTCTTAAGAACTTACCACCTGCAGAATTATGTCTAAATACTCTATCTTTTGTTATTGGTTTTAGTTCAACCCTCAAATTTCTTGAAAATTAGCGAAACATTATGACCACCAAAACCAAATGAATTTTTAAGAGCATATTTTATTTGTTTTTCCCTTTTTACATTTGGTACATAATCTAAATCACAGTCAGGATCAAAAACTTCATAATTTATAGTAGGATGGATAATACCAGTTTCAATTGATTTTATAACTGCAATACTTTCAACAACTCCTGCAGCACCAAGTAAATGTCCAATCATTGATTTTGTTGAACTAATAGGAATTTTATAAGCATACTCTCCAAAAACTGCTTTAATTGCTAATGTTTCAGATTTATCATTTAATTCTGTTGAAGTACCATGAGCATTTATATAATCAATATAACTTGGTTCAATTTTTGCATCTTTTATAGCGTTTTTCATACATTTAATTGCCCCCTCACCATCAACACAAGGAGCAGTTATGTGATAAGCATCAGCACTTTGACCATAACCTATTATTTCTGCATATATTTTTGCATTTCTTTTTAATGCACTTTCAAGTTCTTCTAAAACAATAATTCCAGCACCTTCCCCCATCACAAAGCCATCTCTTAATTTATCAAATGGTCTTGAAGCTTTTTCTGGATTATCGTTCCTTGTTGACAAAGCTCTTATCTGATTAAACCCAGATATTGCTATAGGTATAATCGGAGCTTCACTTCCCCCAGCCAAAATAATATCTGCATCTCCATATTTAATCAATCTATAAGCTTCACCAATAGCATGAGCAGAAGAAGAACAAGCTGAAACTGTACAAAAATTGGGTCCTTTGAACTTAAACTTAATAGAAATAAGACCACTAGCCATATCTGGAATCATCATAGGAACAAGATAAGGACTAACTCTATCATAACCCCTTTCAAAAGCCAATTTTAATTCACTTACGAGAGTCTCAATACCACCTATCCCGCTTGCTATTATTACACCAACTCTATCTGGATCAACATTATACAACTTTGCATCATCAACAGCTTCAACAGCACTATAAAGAGCATATAAAGAAAATCTATCAAGCTTGGATAATAAAACACCTGCCTCCTTTTTATCAAGTCTTTCTAAAGGGTCAAAATCACTAGGTATTAATCCAGCTATTTTGGTTTTTAAATTTGAAGTATCAAACCTATCAATTCTTCTAATACCACTCTTTGAAGAAATCAAATTATTCCAGAATTCATTTACATTTTTTCCAAGGGGCGTTAATGCCCCCAGGCCAGTTATTACTACTCTTCTCATGCTTGCAATTTAGACTTTATATAATTTATAGCGTCACCAACAGTTCTAATTTTTTCAATATCCTCATCTGGAATTTTAATTCCAAACTCTTCCTCAAATTTCATAACAAGTTCCATAAGGCCAATTGAGTCAGCTCCAAGATCTTCTATAAATCTTGCATCTTCCTTTACTTGTGAAGGATCAATTGATAATTCGTCAGCTATGATCTTTTTGAACTTTTCAATATCAAAGTTCATTTTTAACCTCCCTTTTACAATGTTTTGAAAATTTTAAAGGTTAAAATGACTTCTCTTAAATACTACCCTATAATACAACTCTGATAAAAAGAGTAAAATTAAACAAATTATAAAGATTTCAAAATAGCCATTTATTGATGGATAAATAAGAAGAATAAGTGAAGCAATAGCTAGAGCTAACTTTATTTCTTCAAGGGCAAGGAACAAAAGTGATAAAAAAACAGATATCTTGATATAGTTGTACTGAGAAATAAGGAAAATAATTAAAAGTCCAAAAATTGCTATTATTTTTGAATTGAATACTCCAAGATATACAACTGTTGTAATTTTGCTAGCTTTCTTATCACCTTCATAATCCAAAATAGCTGTCATAATATAAGCACAAGCCATAATTAACGTGAAAATAATACTATCTTTTGAAATAGAGCTATAACCAATACTAAAAACTAGAAAACCATAACCAATAGCATTAATAATCAAGTCTAGAAAAGGTTTATCTTTAAGTGAGAATGGCTTTAAAGAATATAAAATAGAAAGTAAAATCAATAACAAAAAGAAAATCCAATTTTTGGAAAAAAAAGATAACAAAACACTGGAAATAAACAAGAAAATAGAAAACTTGAAAGCAGTCTCAACAGAAATTTTTCCTCTTGTTAAAATAAGAACTTTATCATTTATAGTATCAGTTTTTAAGTCTGCAATTTGATTAATAACGTAAGCGAAAGATGAAATGAGAATTAGGATGAAAATATCAAAGTAGTTAATATTGTTCTTTGAGAGAAAAATCCCATTTAGGTAAAAAATAAGAGTCGGTATGAAAAGGTGAGGTCTTGTTAAAAAAAAAGGTGAATTAAATTATTAACTCTCAAGGAAAACCTTATATGCTTTATACGTCATATATAAATCAGCTTTTGAACTTATTTCAAATGGTGAATGCATATTTAAAATAGGCACTCCTATATCTATTATATCCATTCCATATTCTGCAAGAAACATAGCAACTGTAGCCCCTCCACCTTTATCAACTTTCCCCAATATTCCCATTTGCCAAATAATATTATTATTATTAAACAAATTTTTTATATAAGCAGTATATTCTGCACTTGCTTCACTTGAATAGTATTTTCCAATATCTCCTGTATACTTAACAATAGCAACACCATAATTTAACTTTGCACTATTATTAGGATCATCCACTTCCTTAAAGTTTGGATTTGTTGCACTTGTCACATCTGCTGAAATAGCTTTTGAGTTATACAGTGCTTTTTCAACAGCATAGCAATCTAAGGAATTTTCCAATTCCAGAATTCTTCTAACAACAATATCTAGGAATTTACTCCTTGCAGATGTGTTTCCAATTGAACCAATTTCTTCTCTATCAACAAATAACAATAATATTGGATAATCATTGTTTTCTATATCTAAAAGTGCTTTTAGTGATGCCCAAACACAAATTCTGTCATCTTGACCATAACCTCCAATTAAACTTCTATCAATACCAATATCTCTTGGTTTGTAAGCTGGAACAATTGAAAGATCAGCAGAAATAAAATCCTCTTCTTCAATTTCGTACTTTTCTCTTAAAATCTTTAAAATATTTTTCTTAATTTTATTTTCCTTTTCACCATCTAAAGGAATAGAACCAAACAAAACATCTAGTTTTTCACCAGGAAACAAATCCTCTATCCTCTTATCTTTCTGAGACCTTTCAAGATGAGGTAATAAATCCGCAATAGTGAAAACTGGATCATTTTCATCTTCACCAATTACAATATATTGTTTTCTATTATACTTATTTACAATAACTCCATGAATTGAAAGTGGTATTGAAAACCATTGATACTTCTTAATACTACCATAATATTGAGTATCCAAAAGCAACAAATCACTATCCTCATAAATTGGTTTAGGTTTTAAATCAAGTCTTGGGGAATCTATATGTGAAATAATTATTTTAAATCCATCAATTGCTTTTCTTTTGCCTTGATTATATAGAGCTATTATTCTCTCTTTGTCTGAAAACATAAGTTTTTTATCATTATATTTAAAACCATCTTTATACCCACTCTTAAGTGCTAAACTCGTTATATAATTTACAACTTCCCTTTCAGTTTTACATGATCTTAAAAAATCTTTATATTCTTCAGATAACTGAAAAACATATTCTTTCTCTTTTGATGATAATTTTTCCCACACATTTGCCATAGTCCAAAAGTTTAAAGGTTATAATTAAAACTAATATCTAATTATATTAAACATAACAAGCCTTTCAAATTTATAAGGAAGTTTCACTTCTCTACTTTCAAAAACTCCCTCCTTCTTTATAACCTTTCCTACAACACCAACGAATAATCCATAAGGAAATGAACCATCCAAAGAAGATGTTAAAATTGTATCCCCTTCTATAATATCAGATCCCTCTGTTATGTATGATATCTTTGGAACATCCCCACCCTCAAATATTCCGAGATATTTACTTCTTTCTATAATTATTGAAGCAGAAAAATTTGGATTATATATGGTAATTGCTTTGCTTGATTTTCTGTTGACTTCAATAATTTTTCCGATTAATATATTTTTAATAGTTAAAACATCACCATATTTTATTCCATCTTCCTTACCTAAACTCAACATTATCTCCTTAGGATAAACGATTGGCAGAAATGAAATTGCAAATGTTTTGATATGATTATTGCTTTCAAGGAGTATAAGATTTTGAAATTCTTCCCTAAGATTAATAATATCCCACAAAAGATTTGAAAGCTCAACAATAGGATAATAAGCATATTTGAAATTTTCAAATACTAAAAAGCGCGGAAGTTTAAACAAAAAAATGAAGGAAATCAGGAAAATAGAAATATTATAAAAATTCACATTACTTTTGCTTTAATATTCTTCTACCTTTTGAAAGTAAAGGTTTATATTTACTTAAATAATCAACAATCTTACCTATTCCCCTTATTACTGTTTCAAGTGGATAATCAACACGATGAACTTTTATATTTAACTCCTCTTGAATTCTTAAGTGCAATCCCTTTATTAATGATCCCCCTCCAGTTAAATATAAGCCTTCATCAAGAACATCTCTAACTAAGTCAGATTTGGAATTTTCAAGCAATCTTGAAATAGCGTTTATAATTTGATTAATAGGGCTATCCAAAGCTTCCTTAATTTCTAAAGATGAAATTTTTATTGTTTTAGGTCTATGTTGAATCATATCCCATCCCGATATTTCAATATATTCCACATTCTCCATTGGATATGCGGTTCCGATTTTTATTTTAATCTCCTCTGCAGTAAGATAACCTATATTCGTATTATACTTCCTTCTAATATAATCTATAATTGCTTCATCCATTTCATCTCCAGCTATTTTAATTGAGTTTTGATGAGCAATCTGATTTAATGAAATTATTGCGATTTCAGAAGTTCCCCCTCCTATATCTACAATCATATTTCCCTTTGGTTTTGAGATATCAAGGCCTATACCAAGTGCAGATGCTATAGGTTCATAAACTAAGAAAACCTCTCTCGCTCCTGCCCCAATTCCAGCGTCTATAACTGCTTTTTTTTCAACCTCGTTTGCACCAGCAGGAATACCAATTACAAGAACAGGACTTACAAACTTACTAATTCTCCTAATAATTCTATGTAAAAATTCTTGAACAAGTTCTAAATTCTCAATAACTCCATCTCTAATTGGTCTTACCGCAACTATTCCTTCTGGTGTTTTACCATACATCATTTTTGCTTCTTCACCAATTGCAATAACTTCTTTTTTCTCAATATCATAAGCAACAACTGATGGAATTCTTAAAACAATACCTTTACCTTTTTGATAAACAAGAGTATAAGCTGTTCCTAAATCTATTCCAATTTCGGATAAGAAGAACTTAAACAAAGTTGAAAATTTTAAAGTTAGTTAATCTTTATAACTTTAATCCTCTAATACAGAAAAATCCCCCATTACTATGAAAACCTTCTTTTATCTCAAAATTAGATATAGCTCTCTCTTCTTGTGGTTTTTCAAATAGCGTAGTTAATACTTTATCTATCTTAAACCTACTAAGTTCTAACATTACTTGAATCTCATAAAACGAATAAAATATAGCATGCTTATAAATTGGATGATCTTTTTTACTTTTATAATAATCAGCCCAAGGTGAATCAGACAATATAAGACCAAGAACAATTCTACCATTATCAGCCAAAACTCTATTTGCCTCTTTTAAAACTAAAAACGGATCCTTTACAAAACAAATTGAAACAACTATCAAAACAAGATCAAAAAACTTATCTCTAAATGGTAATTTCTCACCCTTTGCTTTTACAACAATTAGCCCCCTCTCTTTCGAAACTTTTAACATATTAAAAGATATATCTATTCCAAATTTAACATTAAGCCTACTTGCAAACCTACCAGTTCCTACGCCTATTTCTAATCCCCTATTGAAATGTGGAATAATTTTCCTTAAACAATTTGTTTCAAGTTCATAAGCTGACTTTCCAAATTCTTTCTCATACCAATCATCATATTTTCTATAATAAATATCAAAAATTTCCATACTACTTGACTTGGAAATTTTAAAGCTTTAAAATTTCCAAACTTGAAATTAATTTATTGAGTTGGCAAATGAAAACAGTATATTATATTTCCGTTTTTGTACATATAGTAAGTGCTTGTATCTGGTTTGGAGGAATGTTTTCTCTTATAATGTTCTTTTTGCCATTGAGGAAAGAAAAATACTTTTTAGATGTTATTCAAAAAGCTGGAAATCAACTTAGGTTTGTAGCTTGGATTATCTTACCACTCTTATTCATAACAGGATTTTTTAATTTACATTATAGAGGT
>JBDRXT010000020.1:0-17576 GCA_039803045.1 Caldifarciminota bacterium | reverse complement strand
AAGCGAAGAAAATTTAAAAGAGTTCATAGAACTCCTAAAAGAGGGACCACCCTTAGCTATTGTAGAAAAAGTAATAGTTGAGGAAAATTTAGAAGTAAGAGATTTTAAAGATTTTGATATAAAACTATGAATTTGGAACACTTTGAGGAACTTGCCAAAATAAAAATTAAAGAAAATAGAGAAAAATTCATAAAGCATTTTGAAAATATGATAAATTACTTTTCGCAGTTAAAAGAAATAAATACACAAAACATTGAACCACTTTATAATCCAATTGAAATAGAATGTCCATTAAGAGAAGATTTAATCAATAGATCTATGGATAGATTAACAGCTTTAAGTTTAGCCCCAGATTATTATTTAGAATTCTTCAAATCACCATCACCAATTAAAAAATGAGAGTTGCTGTACTTGGAGCAACTGGTCTTGTAGGATCAACTATGTTAAAAGTTTTAGAGGAAAGGATAAAAGAAAATATTGAAATTTTTCCTTTTGCAAGTGAGAGGAACAAAGTAGTTAAATTTAAAAATAAAGAAATTGAAATTATCCCAATTTCTGAAAATAATATACCAAAATTAGATTTTGCACTCTTTGCTGTTGAAAGTGAAATTTCAAAAATTTGGAAAGATTGTTTCATAAAGAAAGGTGCAATTGTTATTGATAACTCATCAGCTTTTAGATTAGAGAAAGATGTTCCACTAATTGTTCCAGAAGTAAATATTGAGGATTTAAAATATCACAAGGGTTTAATAGCAAATCCGAATTGCTCCACAATTCAACTTGTAATTCCTCTAAAAGCTTTATTCAAATTTAATATAAAAAGAGTATTTGTGAGTACATATCAAAGTGTTTCAGGAGCAGGAAGAGATGGCTTAAACGCGTATTTACACGAGAAAAACAATAAAACTTATAGAAAATCACCATTTAAGAAGAGAATATTTAATAACTTAATTCCACAAATTGGTGATTTTGAATATGGTTATTGCACAGAAGAATGGAAAATTATAAATGAAAGTAGAAAAATATTACATTTTGAAAATCTTATAATATCTCCCACAACTGTAAGAGTTCCTATTGAGAATTGTCATAATCAAGTAGTAGAATTAGATTTAGAATATGGATCATTTGAAGATGTTGAAAATGCGATAAAGACTTTTAAGGGAATAGTATATCAAAAGGAGGATTACTTTACACCAATAGAAGTTGTAAATAAAGATGAGGTTTATATAAGTAGGTTGAGAAAACATACATTCTTGAATAACACTTATTTATTTTGGTCAGTAATGGATAATTTAAGAAAGGGGGCTGCAACTAATGCTGTTCAAATAATGGAGGCTCTAATTGGAAAGTAAAATTTTTTTTGCTTTTTATGAAGTGGTATGATATTTATATTATTATCAATAGACATTATAAAACCCTTTGACAAACTTTATAAAATTGACCTTTCTGGTGATAATCAAACTGTATACGTTTCTGGAAATTTAAGACCCTTAAGAGTTCAAGTTTTTGAAAACGGAAAAATTTTAAGTGATTATGAAATAGAAATTTTTGTTATAACTCCAAGCGATGTTTTAAAATACAAGATTAAAACAGATAGCCTGGGATATGCGATTTTTATACCACCAAAGCCAAATTTAGAAGGAACTTACAAAGTTATATTTTACAAAGATGAAAGTTTCACATATTTCAGATATTTCGTAATAAATAAACTTTTCGTTTTATTTTCAATAATTGAAATGATTGGGGGATTTGTTATATTTTTATATGGTATGGAAAAGTTAAATAGGGGTTTTAATGCTTTTGCGGGTGTTACAATCAAAGGATTTTTAAAGAAATTTCCAGAAAATAGAATTTTTTCGTTTTTAGTTGGGATAGTATTAACAATAGCAGTTCAATCTTCAACAGCTGTAAATGTAATACTTGTATCTTTCGTAGATTCTGGTTTGTTATCCCTAAAAAGTGCATTAAGTATAGCTCTTGGCTCTGGAATTGGTTCAACATTTACAACCCAACTAATATCATTTGGAATATTTGAACTTTCTCTAATTTTAGTAACAATCGGTTATATTTTAAAGCGAAGGGAAGGAAGAATTAGAGCTTATGGAAATGCCATATTTGGAATAGGTCTTTTATTTTTTTCTATAAAACTTATGTCAAGTAGTGCATCTTCTCTTAGTGTTTTTCCCCAGTTTGAAAATTTCTTTAAATTAGTAGGAAATAGTGCTATTTTTGGAATATTATTTTCTGCTATTTTTACAGCTCTTGTTCATTCTAGCGCTGCTGTTGTTGGATTTGCAATTTCAATTGCGTTTCAAAACTTAATAGACCTAAAAAGTGGAATTTATATTGTACTTGGAGCTAACATCGGAACTACTATAACTGCTATTTTAGCTTCATTGAACTCAGGTGTAAGCGGAAAAAGAATAGCTTTTGCAAACTTTTTCTATAAATTTATAACTTTCTTGATTATATTGATGTTCTTAGATGAATTTATTTATATTGTTGAAAAGACTGACAGTTCACTAACAAGGCAAATTGCTAACGCTCATACAATATTTAACTTAATATGTGCTTTAATATTTTTACCACTTTTAAACTTTGTTCAATTTGTTTTTAATAAAGCTCTTAAGGAAAGCTTTGAGGAGAAAATATTACCAGATCCTTCTGTTTTTGATAATAGTTCAATAGCTATTGCAGTTGCACATAGAAAAATTATCGAAATGTCAAGTTTAATTGAAAACATGCTAAATAAAATTTCAGAAATTTTTATCTCAAGAAATCCTTCTCTTATAAATGAAACAGAAATTTTGGATAATGAAATAGATAAAATGAGGAAAGAGATTGTAATTTATTTAATAAAACTGCAAAAAATTGAATTATCTGAAGATGAAGGCAAAAAAGCAAATATTATAATTAATATTGTAAATGAGTTTGAAGCAATAGGTGATGTTATTTCTAAAAGTATTACAAAAAATTGTTATAAGTTATACAGTCAAGGTCTTAAATTTTCAAAAGAAGGACTTGAAGACTTATTAGAATTTCATAAAGAAATTATGATAACTTTTCAAATTATGAATTTGGCTCTATTAGATTTTGACAAGAATAAAGCAAGAGAGGGATTTGAAAGAAGATTTATTGTAAATTCTTTGCTTGATAGTTATCATCAAAAGCATTTTGTAAGATTAAAATCACTTGTTCAGGAAACCCTTTTAACAAGTTCTATACATGTTGAATTATTAAACGATTTAGAACGTATAAATTACCATATCAGTGAGATTTGTAAAGAGATTATGAGCTAAAAGTTTTTTAAACTATCCTTTAGTATAAATTCTACTAATTCTTCATAACTCATATTCGCAGCACTTGCAGCTTTTGGCAATAATGATGTTTCGGTCATACCAGGTATTGTATTTATTTCTAAAACATAAAGTTTATCTTCTTTTAATATAGCATCAACTCGTGAAAAAGATCTTGCATTTATAATTCTATGAATTTTTAAAGCAATTTCTTGAATTTCTTTACTTAAATTACTTTCAATATCGGCAGGAACAATATACTCACTTCCTCCTTTAGTATATTTTGCCTTATAATCATAAAATTCGCTTATAATAGGCCTAATCTCAACAATTGGTAAAGCAAATGCATTTTTTCCTGTTCCAAGTATTCCTATTGTGATTTCTCTACCTTTTATAAATTCTTCAACAATCCCATAGTTATATTTACTCACAATAAATTCAATAACTTCTTCTAAATTTTTCCTATCTTTTAATATATGAACACCAACACTTGAACCCTCATAACGTGGCTTTATAACAACTGGAAATTCAAAACTTCTCAGTATATTATCTATCAAAATGTTTAATTCATCCTCCTTTGAAAAATTTATAAACTTTGGAGTTAAAATATTATTTTGGATAAGTAAGCTTTTAAAAATAACTTTATCAATGCTTATAAATGAAGCAAACGAACCACTTCCGGTATATTTTTTATTTTTTAATTCCAAATAACTTTGAATTGTCCCGTCCTCTCCAGGCTTTCCATGCAGCATAATATAAATCACATCAAAAACTTCTATTTGATATTCAAAATCTTTTCCCATATCAACTAAATAAGCATCATATCCAAGCTTTAAGAGAGCATTATAAACTCCATTTCCACTTCTTAGTGAAACTTCCCTCTCACTTGACCAACCTCCACAAAGTACGCAAACTTTCATGGTAAAAACATCAATTTATCCTCTAAGAATTTCTTCAAAAACTTGTAAGTTAATTTAATATCGTTCTTATGAACAATTTGAATAGGCGTATGAATATAGCGAGCAGGAACAGATATTACAATTGATAGAGCTTTTGTATTTATCACTCCTGCATCAGTAGAACTTATAAATGGTCTTTTTATTTGATAAGGAATTTCGCATTTTTTGAATAATGATATAATTTCTTTTAAAAAGCTTGGCTTTACAATAATCCCCTTATCAGCAATTGTAATAACTGGTCCTTTTGAAATATAAGATGATTGCTCCTCCTTTGACAAATAAGGACTTTCTCCGCTTGTTGTTTCAACAATTATAGCAACATTAAAATTTAAATTCTCCACTAATGCCCTTGCTCCTCTATGCCCAACTTCTTCTTCTATACAAAAAGCAAAATATGTATCATAATAGTTATTTACACTTTTTGCAAGTTCTATTAATATATACGTCCCAATTCTATTATCAAAAGCTTTCCCTATTATGAGATTTTCAGAAATTTCCCTAAAACCATAATCTATTACCCCAACATCCCCAACTTCAACATTTTCATAATTTTCACCAACATCTACTATAAGTTTTTCAACTTCACTAATTTCAAAACTTATCTTTCCAAGATGAGGAGGAATGCTTGAAAATACCCCATATACAAATCCATAACTCGTTTTGATTTTAATTAGATGCGAAATTAAAACTTTAGGATCCCATCCTCCAATCGGAGCAACTTTAATATAACCATTACTCTTTGAATATACCATAAATCCTATTTCATCAATATGAGCTTCAAGTAAAATTTTTTTTGAATTACTTTTACCAGGTTTATAAAATATCAAGTTTCCATATCTATCTTCAAAGAATTCTAATCCACTTAACTCATGTTTTATTATATCTTTTACTTCATCCTCAAATCCTGAAGGTCCAAATGCCTCACTTAATTGTTTTATTAATTTGTAATTCATTTGAAAATTTTAAAGTATTCTTTCAAAAAGGTGAAAAATTACAGCTTTAGAATTTTGGAGCTATGTTTTGTCTCTTTTTGTTTCTTAGTTGTGAGTGTGAAAAATTAGATTATATTAGAGCACTTAGAAATTCAGATATAGCTTTTGAAGGTATTGTGTTAGAAATAAGCAATAACATAGCTATATTAAAAGTTATAAATCCTATAAAACAAGCAAAGGATAGTATTTATACAGTTTATAATCAAAATGAATGCCCTTTCAATTTTATAGAAAATAGGATTTACAGGGTTTTCTTGAAAGCAAAGGATGGAAGATGTTTTACAAATAATTGTATGGGAAATAGCTCTGTTGAAGATAATGACGATTATAGAGATTATTCAGAATGATGTTCAGATTAAAAAACAGCAAAAGCAATGAAAATATCAAAAACGAATATATTTTAGAAGTTCTTAAGAAGAGAGGGATAAGCAACGAATACATTGATTATATGTTAAATGCAAATATGAACGATATAGAGGATCCTTTAAAGTTAGAAAACGTTGATAAAGCAACTGATTTGATTATAAAAAATATGAAAGAAAAAAGAAATATTATAATCCATGGAGATTACGATGCAGATGGTATTACTTCATTAGCTCTCTTATATAGAGCATTAAGAGATGTATATGATGAAAAAAGGGTTATTCCATATATTCCAAGTAGATTTAAGGAAGGTTATGGATTTTCTGAAAGCTCAATTAAATTAGCAAAAGAAAAAAACTCAAAACTTATTATAACAGTTGACTGTGGTATTACTGGAATAAGAGAAGTAGAAAAGGCAATAAATGAAAATATAGATGTTATTATAACTGATCATCATGAACCTTTAGATGTTTTGCCAAAAACAAGCTTTATAATTCATCCCAAACTCAGCCCCAAATATAAGTTTAAGCAATTAACTGGTGTTGGTGTAACTTATAAACTTATTCTTGCACTTTACAAGAAATTAAACAAAAACTTAAATAAACTGCTTTGGGATCTAGATTTGGTAGCACTTGGAACAGTAGCAGATATGGGAAATTTAATATATGAAAATAGAATATTCGTTAAGTATGGATTAAAAATTTTAAGAGAAAGTAAAAAAGCGGGAATTAAGGCGATTACTAATTTGTCAGGCATTAAAGAAAGAATTTCACCTTGGCATATTTCATTCATCTTAGCACCAAGAATAAATGCAGCAGGAAGACTTTCAGACCCAATGTATTCATTTAACCTTTTAACTTCAAGAAAAGGAGAAGAAGTCGAAAGTTTATCTAAAATTCTAAATGAACTTAATAGAAAAAGACAATATGAAGAAAGGAAAATTTTAGAATCTGCTATTACTCAAGCAAAAGAAAAATTGCAAGAAAATAGGTATATTCTTCTACTTAGTGGTTACGGATGGCATGAGGGTGTTATAGGAATTGTAGCAAGTAAGATTTGTGAAAAGTTTAATAGACCCACTATTATAATTGCAAAATTAGGAGAATTTTCAAAAGGGAGTTGCAGAAGTATTAAAGGATTTCATATTCAAAAAGCATTAAAAGAATTATCTTATTTATTAGAAGAATTTGGAGGACACGAGCTTGCAGCTGGTTTTAGCATTAGAACAGAAAATATAGAAAAGTTTGAAAATGAGATTGAAAAAATAGCAAGAAGAGAAATTAAGGATTACTACTTCAAGAAAGATTATAAATATGAGTTAGAATTAAATCCATATATTATAAGCAAGCAGTTTATAATTGACTATGTGAAACTTTCCCCATTTGGAATTGGTAATGAACACTTCGTATTTTTACATAAAAATCTAAAAGTTACCTCAATTGAAAAATACAAGAGAAGTATTAAAGTTGAATTTTCTAACTCAAAATTTAAATTCAAAACCAAAATATTTGATCCAGAAGAAGAATGGTTAAAATTGAGAGAAGGAGAAATTGTTGACTTAATATTCTCATTCAACGATATATTTCTTAGTGAAGATGGTTTTAATATCAGAGCTTTAAAATTTAGTAAATGAATCATATTAATTTAATTGATATTTTACTTGCAATATATCTAAGATGGAGGGTATTTCTTAGCGTTTTTTCTATTTTCATAATTTCCACTATTGTTTATATAATCATTACAAAACCAATTTATTCTCCAACATCAATTGTAAAAGCAAATATTTATGAAACTGTACCAACTTGGGTAGCAGACTTATTACAACAAAGATTAGTTCCAACAACTCCCGTTGATAGAATGGCAAGCCAAATAGAACTAATTAAAGTCTTATCACGTTCTGTTCTAAAGGAGGAGGGAATAAATTTAGAATTTAAAATTCCCAAAAAACTTTTTAAAATTTCAAAAAAAAGTACGATTATTGATACCATAAGGAAAGATTTAAAATTTGACATTATTCTATATCCAGAAAGTGCTCTTGTATTCGAAAGCAAAAAATTAATATGTTCTGGAAGATTTTCAAAAGTGATAAATTGTAATTACTTTTCATTTTCAATTGAAAAATTAAGAGAATTTGACGTTCCCTTGAAGGGAAAAATTTACTATTATGATTTTAGTAAAACAGTTGATAGTTGGTTAGAAAATAAAATTTCTATACATCAGATTGGAATTAGTGATTTAATTAAAATTAGCGTTGAAAGCGACGATCCAGAATATGCTGTTTTGTTAGCAAATAAAATAGCTCAGAAATATGTTGATTACTCAATTGAGGAAGAAAAAGAATTAGCAAAACAAACAAGAAAAAAACTTGAAGTTTTTTATGAAGAAGCAGTAAAAAGAGTTGATTCATTGAAAAATTTAATAAAATCCTTAAAAATTGATACTATACCACTTGTTAGTTATATATTGGATTTCGGTCTTGGAAATGAACCTATGGCAAAAATTGTAGAAAGATATTTTAATAATCCAGGAGACAAAATCTTAGAAAAAATTTCAAGAGAATACATATCAAAGTCATTGACTTTAGAAGAAATATATTCTGCATATAATATTCTTATAAGTCAAAGAAACAGTCTAGCAGCTTTAATTGAAAATACTAAGTTGGTAGAGGCAAAAACTGTTTCAGTTGCGAAAATTATCGACTATGCCAAAATTCCTCCAGGACCAAAATGGCCCAAAAAATTACTACTTATAATTCTATCAATAATTTCGGGCTTTATTTTTGGTATTGTTATTACCCTTCTTTGGGATAGATACGATAATAAAATTTATACACCACTTAAATTAAAAACTACATTAAATAATAATTTGACAATTTTTTACAATATTCAAGAACTAAAAGCTTTTTTATTGACAAATGGCATAAACAAGATATATTCAAATGAAAACCTTGAAGGAATTGAAAAAACCAATCCTGAAGAAGCTGAAATTCATATCTATAAAATAAATAAGGGAATAACTAAAAATGAACTTCTCGATTTGCTAAAAAACTCAAATAAGAAAAAGGTAATCCTCTTTAAACTTTAAAATTTCTAAAATGCTTAAAATAAAATTTATAAGGTTATTAATTATTGTTATTTTTCTTTTGGTTGCCATTTTGTTCGTAGTTAATAAAGTTCTATTATCTAAGGAACATTATTATTACATCCAACTAAATCTTAGTGAGATTAAAGAAGAACAAGTAAACTTAAAACCAATAAACATATTCCCCGAAAGTGAAACATTTTTGACACTCCTATATAAACTATACAAGATAAAGAATGATGAAAAGTTTAAACTTTTGATTTTAGATCTTACAAATTATAACTTTAATTGGGAACAAACGTATGAAATGAGAAAACTAATTAAATCACTAAGAGAAAAGCGAGAAATTATATGTTATGCAGATGGTTACAAACAAAAAGCATATTACTTGGCAACAGCTTGCTCAAAGATATATATGCCAAGTGGAAATATTGTTGAAATTCCTGGGTTTTATTCGGAAATTCTCTTTTTTAGAGAATTACTTGACAGTTTAAAAATAAAAATATTTCCCATACAATTTGAAGAATATAAATCAGCATTAGAACCACTTACGAACAAGGAACCAAGCAAGTATTACAAAGAGCAGATAGAGAATGTATTAAAATATCATTATGATGAATTAAAAAATGCCCTTATTGAAAGAGGTATAAAAGAACCTGACAGCTTGATAAACAAAGTAGCATTTTTTTATAGCAAAGATGCATTAAATCACAAACTTATAGATGATATTAAATATCTCGATGATATTGAAGAAATTTCGAAAAATCTTAAACTTAAAAAGGGAAAATTACCAAAATTAACTAATTTCTCTAAAAAGAAAATTGCGATACTATCCTTAGAGGGTCCTATAGTTCCTTCTGATCAATATGATCCAATTAACAAAACAACAACAATCGGAAAAAATACAACAGAAATAATAAAGAAAATAAGAAAAGATAAAAATATTATAGCAGTTCTAATAAGAGTAAATAGTCCTGGAGGTTCTTCAGCAATAAGCGATATGATAGCAAGAGAAATAAAACTTCTTAGTAAAGAGAAGGAGGTTGTTATTTCTATGGGTAGAGCTGCTGCAAGTGGTGGATATTATATAAGTGCTTATGCTAATAAAATTTTCGCTGAACCTTTAACAATAACAGGATCGATTGGAGTAATTTTTGCAAAATTAGCAACAGAAAATTTTTATAGAGATAAATTATTTATAAACCCGTATATTCTTAAGGAGGGGGAACATGCTGATATTTTCTCGTCAAAAGAACTAACCAAAGAGGAAGAAAAAGGAATGAAAGAACTAATATATAAAATTTATGAAGATTTTATAAATGTCGTAAGTGAAGGACGAAAAATAAGCAAAGATAGTGTAAAAAATATTGCAAAAGGTAAAATTTACTTAGGTACTGAAGCAAAAAATATTGGACTTGTGGATACAATTGGAGGCTTTTTAGATGCATTAAATTACTTAAAGAGCAAGTATAAGGATGCAAGTATTGAAATATACAATAGGAGTTTTGAAATCAATTTAGACATTTTAGGATTAAGAACAAACTTACTTAATGGAATTTCATTTTATGAACCATTGTTTCTATTTGGCGAGTTTATAAAACCATGATAAAATTAGATACTAAATATGGAAAGATTGAATTTACAAAACCAACAGATTTCAAATTTGCAGATGCAACAAGCAATATTGCATTTAAAATAAGCAAAGAAATTAAGAAATCTCCAAAAGAAGTAGCAGATGAAATTGTTCAAGAAATAAAGAAACTTGATATATTTGAAAACGTTGAAAATGTTAATGGATTTTTAAATGCCTTTTTTGATAGAAAGTTCTTAATAGAATTTTTATTCAATGTTTTAGAAGAAAAATTTATAACTCCTGAACAAACGAAGAATTACATAATAGAATTCGTATCTGCAAATCCAACAGGAACATTAAATATAGTAAATGCAAGAGCTGGAGCTATTGGTGATAGTCTTGTAAGAATTGGGAAATTTATTGGACATAATATTATATCTGAATATTATGTAAATGATGAGGGAAATCAAATTTTAAATCTCGGATATTCCATATTATGGAGAATTGGATACTCATTCAATTATTCAAGCAATAAACAAATAATTGAAATAGAAAAGATTGAAAATCTAGATGAAAATTGTATTGTTCGTATAAATGGAAAATTTTATAAAATAGATGTTTATAGAGGGGATTACGTAGTTGAATTAAGCAAAAAAATTGAGGAAGAAGTTAATAAAAATCTAAAGCAAATGAAAAATTTTGCAAGAAATGAAGAAGAAGCCATTTTGAGAATAAATGAAATTGCTTATATTATTGGGAAAATAGCTTCTGAAATAATTCTAAATGAGCAAATAGATATCTTAAAGAACTATAGGGTTAACTACGATTTTATTACAAAAGAAAGTTATATTAGAAATTCAGAATATCCAATTATTATACTTCAAAAGCTCAAAAATTACTTATATTTCCAGGACTTAGAAGGTAATAATTATGAGTTTAATCAAGAAGATGTATCAAAGATTTTAGACAAGGCTTATTACTTGGAAAATTTCAAAAACAAAGCTCTAATCTTAAAAACTACAATCTTAGGAGATGATAAAGATAGGGTTTTAATTCGTTCAAATGGAGAACCCACTTATTTCTTTTGGGATATTGCGTACCATTATTATAAAATCTTAAGAATAGCAAATGGTTATATTATAAACTTATTGGGACCAGATCATCACGGATATATACCAAGATTAACTTGTGCTCTTAAAATGCTTGGATTTGAAAATCTAAATATTTTGATAGTTCAACAAACAAACTTAATCAAAAACGGGAAAAAATTTGATATGAGTAAAAGAAAGGGTCAGATATATGAAATGAAAGAATTATTAGATGAAGTTGGAATTGATGCTTCGAGATTTTTCTTTTTATTAAGAAGTCCATCTTCACATCTTGATTTTGATATTGATTTAGCCAAAAAGCTATCCTCAGAAAATCCTGTTTATTACGTTCAATATGCTCATGCAAGAATTGAAAATATTAAGGAGCATTCAAAGGCTATTGGAATTGAAATTGAATTTAAAAAAGATTATGTTAATAACTATAATTTTAAGAATGAAAGAAATCTTATCGTTAGGGCTTTATACTTTGAAGATATAATAAAAAGGGCTTTTTACAATTTAGAGCCGCATCTCTTAGTTTATTACTTATTAGAATTATCAGAAGCATTTCACAGCTATTATCAACATCATAGGGTTATAGATATTGAGGATAAAAATTCAACAATTGCAAGAATTATAATATTAGAAGCAATAAGGAAGATTATAAAGACAGGTTTAGATTTAATAGGTGTAAGTGCTCCAAATAAAATGTGATAACTTTAAATCTTAAAATATATAACTTTCTCTCCCCATTTATTTAGAAACTCATCAAGTTCCTTTTTAGTCCTAACAATAATACCTATCCTATATCCTGGCCAGACTATATTATCAAATTGTGGAACTTTACCTTTATAGAGAACTTTAGGAATTATAAAATATTCATCTATAATCTTATCAAGCTCATTTCTAAAATCAATCTCATATGCGGCATCTATGAATATAAAATAAATGCTCATCTTTTCCTCCTCAATTTAAAACTTTCAACTATTGAATATACTGTTGGTATGAAAAATAGTGTGATTATTGTAGAAAAGAGAAGACCACCTATTACAGCAATAGCTAAGGGTTTAAATTGTTCAGAACCTTCTCCCTTTGATAAAGCAAGAGGTAAAGCTCCAAAAACTACAGTAAGTGTAGTAATTAATATTGGTCTAAGTCTTCTGCTTGCACCCTCTACAATTGAAGAAATCAAATCATAACCCCTTTGCCTTAATATATTCATGTAATCTGTCATTAATATTGCATTAGAAAGAACAGTACCACTAACTAAAATAACACCTACAAACCCGTTAACAGAAAGTGGATATTGGGTAATAGCAAAAATAATAGCAACACCCACAAAAGAGAAAGGAACTGAAAGCATAATAATAGCAGGATACAAAAACGAACCAAGCTGTCCTGCAATTACAAGATACATAAGAATTAAACCCAAAAATAGTGCTAAAAACAATTTTGAAAAAGCCTCTCTTTGACTCTCAAACGACCCACCAATTTTTATATCAATATTTGACGGTAAACTAATATCTTTTATAATTTTTTGAACATCACTTATAATATCACTCAGAGCCCTATTATAATAATCACTTTCAACTTTTATAACCCTTCTTTTATTTATTCTCTCAATTACTAAAGGACCATATCCATAACTAATATTTGCAATATTCGAAAGATAAACATTATAACCAAAAGGTGAAGGAATTTGCAAGTTATTAAGAATTGAAATATCACTTCTATATTTCTCATCTAATCTAACTAATATATCAATATCCGAACCTTCAAACTTTATATTACTTGCTGTATTTCCAAATATTGCATTCCTTATATAATTACTTGCTTGTATAGTTGTCAAGCCATGTTTTGCTAATAATTCCTTTTTAAACTTTATACTAATCTCTGGATTTGATGATTGTCTTGATATTGAAACACCTACAATACCTGGAACACTTTCAAGCTTATTTTTAATCAAATCAGCGATAGAATCAGTCTTATTTATATCATCACCATATATCTCAATAGAAATAGGTTTACCTCCACCAAATAAAATTTGACTTGCTGGATTTCCTGCTGTTACATCAATTGTTTGAAGTCCAGGAATTTTTTTAAATTCAACCTCAAACTCCTTAGCAATTTGCTTGCTAGTTTTATCTCTCTTATCTAAAGGAACTAATTTAATTTGTCCCCCTATAAAATTACTCTGTTCAACAAGACCAGATGTAGAGCCAAAACCACTCTCAGTTGGACCTGCTCTTAAAACATAATATTCTACATACTTGTTTTTAGATAAAATATCTTCAAATTTCTTCATTGTTTCAATTGTTTTTTCAATTTTGGTTCCAGGTGGAAGTAAAGCAATTATTCTAATGTCTGATGTATCTTGTGATGGTATGAACTCAGTTTTTACAAATCTAAATAACGAAAATCCAAAAATAAAAATTAAAATACCAATTATAAAAGCAAGAAATTTATGATTAACTGACCATTTTAATAATGACTTATGAAATTTTTCAAGACCTAAAAGTATACTTTCAAGAATTTTTCCAAATATTGTAGTTGGCGGTTTTTGTTCTTTTAGAAATTTTGATGCAAGCATAGGGGTTAATGTAAAGGATACAAAAAGGGATACTATTAATGTTATTGCTATTGAAAATACAAGCTCCTTAAAAAACAATCCAACAAATCCACCTGTTAATAACAAAGGTAAAACAACAGTAATTCTTGTAAGTGTTGATGCTATAACTGCTTGTGAAACCTCCTCTGTAGCAAATATAGAAGCACTAATAGGACTTTCACCTTTCTCCCTATGGTAAAATATGTTTTCGATTACAACAATAGCATCATCTACCACAAGTCCAATAGCAAGTGCTAATGCAGATAATGAAATAATATTTATCGTTGTTCCAGAAAAGTATAAGTATATAAACGCAACAATAAGCGAAGTTGGAATAGATATTGCTATTATTAAAGATGCAGTAATATTTCTCAAAATTATGAAGGTTATTAAAACAACAAAAATTGCACCAAAAATTGATTCCTTTCTTAAGCTATTTATTGAATTTTGAACATTTTTTGAAAAATCCAAAGGTATTAAAACTTTCAAATTATATTTTCTTGATATTTCCTCTAATTTCTTATTAACTTTTTTACCAACTTCAACTGCATTTGCTTCAGATTGCTTGAATATACCTATAAATATAGCATCCCTTCCAACTGCACTTATCTCATTTATTTTATCTTTGTAAGAATATTCGACTTTCGCAATGTCAGAAATCTTAATAATACTACCATCCCTCCTAATTATAGGTAGATCTTGTATATCTCTTGGATTTTCTATATCGCCTTTGACCCTTATTGTATAATCAGTAATTCCATATTTGATATTACCAACAGGGATATTGAAGTTATTTAAACTTATAGTGTTTATAACTTGATCAAGAGTTACTCCATAAGCTTCAAGCTTTGTCTTATCTACAAAAACATTAACTTGCCTTTTTCTCCCACCGCCAAATAGTAAAACTTGTCCAACGCCAGGTACTCTTTCAATTTCATTTTGAATATAAGTTTCATAATCTTTTCTAATATCCCTAAGAGAATCTTCGGAATAAATTGCTGCAACTAATATAGGAAATTGTGAAATATTAAATTTTAATACTATAGGTTTTTCAATATCCTTTGGAAGAAAGCTAATTATAAAATCTAACCTATCTCTTATATCGTTTGATGCTTCATCTAAGTTAGTTCCTTGATCGAATTCAAGAATAATCGTAGAGATATTTTGTTGAGAAAAAGATCTTATATTCTTGATGTTTGGAATTACAGAAAGAGCTCTTTCAAGTGGTTCTGTCACAAGCCTTTCTACCTCTTCACTACTTGCACCTCTATAGAACGTAATAATAGAAATACTTGGAAGGGTAACATTTGGAAATAAGTCTATTTTTAAGTTAATTAATGAATAAATTCCAAAAACAAATAAAACAGCAAAAACAACAAATGTTAAGATAGGTCTTTTTACTGCTAACCTTATCATCTTACTACCCTCACTTTTGAACCATCTTGCAAGTTATATTGACCTTCAACTACTATATCATAATTTTCACTCAAACCTTCTAAAACTTCTGTATATTCCTCATTTGAGATACCTACTTTTATTAATCTCTTATAAGCTTTACCATTATCTAAAACAAAAACGAATTTTTTATCTAATCCAAGAATTGAAGAAGTTGGGATTATAAGTGTTCTCTCCTTCTTCTCTAATGTAATTTTTGCATTAGCAAATGATCCGATTGGAAATTTACTTACTTTTGCTCTTATTTCAAATGTTTGAGTTAACGGGTCAATTATTGAACTTTTGTAATAAATTACTGAAATTTCCTCAATTGAAAATTCATCTGAATAAATTTTTATTTTATCTCCAACTTTTATTTTGTTATAGTGAACTGAAGGTAGCTTTATAACTGCAACGGGATTACCATATATTTGAGCAATGGGTGTTGAAGGTGAAACTAATTGTCCAAGATTTATATTTAGTAAGTGAACTCTCCCATTAGATGGAGCTTTTATAGGATATTCTTTAAACTCCAAACCAGTAATATCTCTATCTAAATATGCTATAACATCACCTTTATTTACATATTGTCCTTCAAGAACTTCATATCTTATGAATTTTCCAGGAACTTCGGGAAACACGAATATTAGAGGTTCTCCTGTTATATTTGCTGTATAAACTTCACTATACTCAATAGAAGATATTTTTGGTCTTGTAATAGAAACAGGAATGATATTCTCTTCATTTGAACTTATATCTGCTCTATTCTGACAAGATATAATCGCAAGGATTAAAATTAAATTTTTAAGTTTTTTCATGGTTTTCATTTTATTGAGTTTTTCCTACATTTAATATCAAATCTAAATCTATTAGTGATTTGTAATAATCTCTCAAAGCTTGCTTATAAGCAATTTGAGAAGAGATGTAACTTCTTTGAATATCGTATAATTGCAAGTTTGATATTAAACCATTTTCAAATTGAATTTTTGCACTATTTAATAATTTTTCAGCTAATTGAGAATTTTTAGAACTCATCTCTAAGTTTCTTTTCGCTAAAGAAATATTATTAAGTGCATTTTTCAATTGTATTTTTGATGTTTGAATTTGAAAGTCATAAATAAGTTTTAATTGGTTAATTTGTGCATTTAATTTTTGGATATCTGAACTATTAGAAAATCCATCAAAAACATTCCAATTAAATATAATAGAAAATGTCCAAGTTCCTCCCCATTTATCTTCTAAGTTTGGAGCAGGTTTAGATGATAAGTACTGAACTTGAGCAAATATATTAGGTTTATTGAAAGAATTTTGGATTTGAATAATTCTTTGTAAAGATTTTATTTGCTCTTGAATTAGAACAATATCTTTTCTTGTTTTTAGTTTGTTTTCATCTACTTGAATGTTTGTATCAATTTTTAAATTTTCTAGACTATCAATGATTAATATTTCTTCATCTTCTGGTAAGTTCAATAAAATTTTTAAATTACTTAATAAATCGCTATATGTTTTTTTGGCATTTTCATAATTTAGTTTTGAATTTTCGTAATTTACTTGTGCTTGGAGCAATTCTAAACTTGAAGCTAAACCATTATCATACCTCTTTCTTGTAGCATTATATGTTTCCTCTAAATCTTTTACAGTTTTCTCATAAATTTCGAAAGTTTCCTTAAAAAATAGTATATCAATATAAAAGCTCTTTACTTGACTTGAAATTCTATATTGTAATAATTCAAAATTTTGATTTTGGATATAAATTTGTTCTTCAGCAAGTTTCATTGAATTGAACTCTCTAAACCAGGAAAATATAGATTGTCTTAATGTAAATTGTGCATTATAGCTATGAGTTGGCCTAAATGGAATTTCAAAATATAGGATTGAATTTGGATCTGGATATATTATAAATTGGTTGGGATTTTGTGGATCCTGATAGCCGATATATCTTGTAGGAGTACCAAACTTTATGACTGCAGGGTTAAGAGTATATGAGTATATTCCATTTATACTAATTTGTGGTAAAATTTGAGAACGAGCTTTAATGTAGTCAGCATCGTATTGATTTATAACTTGTTTATTTTGTAGGATTTGGATGTTTCTTGTTCTTGCAAGTTCAACAGCTTTCTCTATATCCAATTGCAAGATATTTAAAATTATGTTAATCATATTTTTAAAACTCCTCTTAATA
>JBDRXT010000019.1:0-17754 GCA_039803045.1 Caldifarciminota bacterium | reverse complement strand
ATTTATCTGATAAGGGATAAATCTGGTATAAAACCACTATATTACTCGTTTTATAAGAATGGCATTGTATTCTCTTCAGAGATAAAGCCAATATTACAAATTATTGATAATAAAGATATTAATGAAAAAGCAATTTTAAATCATATTACATTTTTATTTAATTTTAATGATGAAACTGCATTTAAGAACGTTTATAAGCTAAAGCCTGCTCATATATTAGAATTTTCCGAAAGAGGATACAATATCTATCAATATTGGGATTATAAATTTAGTAATAACATTGAAAGTTTGATATTAGCAAAGAAAGAATTTATAGAGACATTTGATAAAGTAATAAAAAGCCAACTTATTAGTGACACAGAAGTAAGTGTGTTCTTAAGTGGTGGAATTGATTCAAGCTTAATAAGTTTGTTCGCAAGTAAATATAAGAATTTAAAAGCTTTTAGCCTCATCTATCCTCAAAAATATCAAAAGAATGAAATAATAAAGGATGAATTTTATTATGCTTTAGAAATAGCCAAAAAACTTAATTTTGAAATTGAAGCTATTGAATTTGATTTAAACGAGGACCTTTTAGACAAATTTGTATATTATATAGAAGAACCTGTTGGAGATGTTGCTGGAATTTCTACTTACCTTATGTGCGATTACAATAAATCAAGAGTTGTATTATCTGGAATGGGAGGAGATGAATTATTTGGAGGTTATCCAAGATATAAAGCTTATTCAATTTATAAGAAGTTTCATTTTTTACAAATAAACAAAATCCCTTTTCCAAATTATTTCAAAAAACTTTCACGAGATATAGAAAAATTTAAAAGAGTATGGGGCAAACCTTATTATTACTATTTGAGTTATTTTAATGATATTGAACTTAAGAGATTAGCAAAAACGGACTATAATCCATTTCACAAAGCTCAAGAAATTTATGAAAAAATAGAAGGGAATTATTATGAAAAAATGCTAATTTTTGATTTCAAAACATTCTTACCTCATCACAATTTACTATATTCAGATAAACTTTCTATGGCAAAAAGCGTAGAATTAAGAGTTCCGTTTTTGGATGATAGAATACTTGAACTTTCAAGAAAATTAAACTACAAGTTAAAAGTTGATAAGTTGTTAATAAAAAGTGTCTTAAATGAATATTTTCCTAAAATCACTAAAAGAAAAAAAATGGGTTTTGGAGGTCCAATTAGAAGTTGGATATTTAAAAACGAGAAATTTATTAGTAACGAAATTAAATATCTAAAAAGATTGGACTTTTTGAATTTCAAAGAAATTGAAAATATTTTAAATTTTCAATTCAAAGGTAAGAGGTTTTTAGATTTGAATGTATTTGAACTTTTAGTAATCTCAAGATGGTTAAAAATTTTTAGAATTTGAAAAATATTAAATGCTTTAAAATTTTCATATGATAAGAATTGGTGTTGTAGGTGCAGGAACAATGGGAAATGGAATAGCTCATGTCTTTGCCCAATATGGATATAACGTTATTCTTTGCGATTTATCAGAGGAAATACTAAAAAGAGCATTAAACACAATATCTGAGAACTTAGATAGACAGATTAAAAAAGGTGTTGTAAAATTAGAAGAAAAGGAAATTATACTAAGTAGAATAAAAATAACTACGAATTTAGAGGAATTTAGAGATGTTGATCTTGTAATAGAAGCTGTTGTTGAAAAGGAAGATGTAAAAAGAGATGTTTTTTCAAAACTTGATAAAATTACAAAAGAAGATACGATACTTGCAAGCAATACATCAAGTATATCAATTACAAAATTGTCAAAATCTACAAATAGACCGGATAAAGTTATAGGAATGCACTTTTTTAATCCAGTTCCTGTTATGAAACTTGTAGAAGTTGTAGAGGGATTTTTAACAAGTGAAAAAGTAGTTAATAAAATTGTGGAGATTTCAAAAAGTTTAGATAAAATTCCAATTGTTGTTAAAGATTATCCAGGTTTTATATCAAATAGGGTTCTAATGCCTATGATAAATGAAGCAATTTTTGCTCTTGAACAAGGAATAGCAGATAAGGAGGGAATTGATAATATTATGAAACTTGGAATGAATCATCCCATGGGACCACTTCAACTTGCCGATCTGATAGGTCTTGATGTAGTATTAGATATTTTAAATGTTTTATATAAAGAGTTTAAAGATCCAAAATATCGTCCAGCACCCCTTTTAGTAAAAATGGTAGAAGCAGGGTACTTGGGAAGGAAAACAAAGAGAGGATTTTACAATTATGATTAATTTATTATTTTTACTTGTGGAATCTCCAATAATTAGGTATTCGCTCTACGAACAAATTTACGATAAGTTCTATAAAATTGATAATAAGATTTTAATTTCAGTGAGTAGATATATAGCGGGAATAAATTTCGGTTCCCTTTCATATAAGCTTAAAGAAGATGTTGGAATTTATCTAAATTATTTAAATTCTGGAAGAATGTATAAGATAGATGAAGCTGGAAATTTAATAGGTGAATTCTACTCAAATTTCATAAATCTATCTATTTACAGGAAGTTATTAAAATTTAATGTACACTACGAAAGCTATATTGAAAATGAAAATGTTTTGAACTTAAGCATAGGAGCTAACTATCAAAAAGATATAAAAAGTGTAAGTTTAAGTTTAATGTTTGATTATTTAGGTTTAAACACACCTCTTATATTTGGGATAAATGCGAATTACAAAGATTTAAATATTGGAATTTCTTACGAATTCGATTATAAACCTTTTTATAATATTAGCTACAAAATTTCCTTAGGCAATTTAAACTTATATTTTTCTTACACAAATAGATATGACGATTTTAAGACATCTAAAGGTTTTGATATTTTAACAGGTATGCTTGCAAGCATTGAAATTAATCTTGAAAAATATAAAGTTGGATATGGAATAAGATCACTTTCAGATTACGGTTTTATTAACACGGTTCAATTAGTATATGAATAAGCTAATTTATAAAGGGAAAATTTTTGAAGTAAGAATTGAGGAGATTTTTATAAATAATAAAAAACTTCAAAGAGATATTGTATATCATCCTGGTGCTGTTGCAATTCTTGTAAAAAATGAAAACAAATTCTTATTTATTAAACAATATAGAAATGCTGCAAGAGAAAAACTTATTGAAATTCCAGCAGGAACATTAGAATTAAACGAAAATCCATATGAAGCTGCCAAAAGAGAATTATTAGAAGAGGCTGGTATCAAAACAGATAAATTAATATTTCTCTTAAATTTTTTCGTAGCTCCTGGTTATTGCTCTGAAATAATACACTTATTTTATACTGAAGAGTTTGAAATTACAAACAATAATCCCGAGGAAGGTGAAGATATAGAAATTTTATGGATTGATATAGAAAAAGCATATGAAATGATAAGGAACAATGAAATAAAAGATGCCAAAACAATTATTGCTCTTAGTTATTATAAACAATTTTTCAGATAGCCTTGAGCTTCAAATTATAGATATAAATAATGCAACAATTGAAGAACTTCATTCAATTCCACTTTTGACAAGCGAAGATATAGAAAAAATTATAAAAAAAAGACCATATAAAAATTTTAAGGAACTTGCAGAGAGTTTAAGTTTAAGTAAACTAGAAGCTGAAATCCTAAAAAACTATATCTACGTTTCAAAAAAGAAAAATTACTCGCTAAAAATTTTATTATCTTCAAAATATGATAGTTCAATTAACTTGAAACAATCTATCAGGCTTGAATATAATAACATAATGCTTCACTACTATATGGAAAAAATTTATATTGGTTATAAGAGGGTTTATTTTGGGAATTTAAGAATATCAAAAGGTTTGGGATTAATGGGATTGGGATATTATAGAGCTAACACTAAAACTGGTCTTTACTTCTCAAATAGCGTTGGATTTTTATTTAATAACAAAATATTTAACATTTTTGCAGATACGAATAAGAATTATGCTATTATTTACAATTACAATAATGGATATTTTGGATTTTTAGGGAAAGAAAACATAAATCTTTTGCTTAATATAAACTATAAAATTTTTTCTTTGGAGTTACTAAAATCACCAAATTTCCTGAATTATGCATATAGTATAAATTTGGGAAATGAAGTTGCTCGCGTAAATTTAGTATATAGAAACATTCTTGAAAGATATTGGGATTATGTAAATGAAAATGAGAAGTTTTATATATCAGCCCGAATTAAAAATTCACCATTTAGAGTTTATTCAAGGTTTTCAAATAACTACTATTACCATTCAATAAATTATCAAATTACAGATGGTGCAAACACCGAATTTAGATTCTCAAAGAGAAGTTATAAATTTGAATTTTCAAATGATGAAGGTTTAACTTTTGCTATTTTTAGTAACTATGCGCTAAAAATCGGTTACAAGTTTATCTTAGTATATCAGTACAAAGATATTACTTCAATATGCGATGAGCATATTCCACTTTATGGATGTTATAAGAGTTTGGAACAAAACCAAAGTTATACTATTGCAATAAACTTAAAACAGAAATTTTGGGGAGCATTTATCACAAAAAAATATTTATATTTCTACTTAAGGCTAAGTTTATAACTTAAAAAGGGCAGGCATAAAGCCCACCTAATTATTTCAAAACAATCTTGTAATTTTTATTTCCAATGCTTACTACATACAAACCAGGTTTAAGAGATTTTAAACTAATAACATTATTCTTAGTGCTTAAAACTATTTTTCCAGAAATATCGTAAATTTTAACATAATCTTCGCTTTTAACGTATAACACATTATTTCTTATATAAAATGGTTTTACATTTTCAACAACGTCCAAACTTATAAATCCTTTTATAAATCCACTTCCAACATCATTACTATGATGAACAAAATAATAATAGTTGTTATTACTTTCATCTAGAACATAAATTGCATTTGGACCACTTGTAAATCCACCAAGTGAAATCTTAAAGAATTGTCCATCAAAATCAATATCTCCAAGCCCACCATAATTTAGTTTAAAACTATCAATCTCATTAAAATCATTCTTGTTAATTTTATATATTAAAACACTATCAAACTTCCAAACGCCGGCTAAAATGTAGTTATTTCCAATAGCAAAAGCAGAAACATTTTGAAGATTTCTTGTTGAATCTAAAATTACAAAGTTATTTGGATCAATTTTATAAATTGCGGAATTGTTCAAAGGATTAAAGTTATTATCGTAAGTTCCAGAAGTCATAACATAAACATATTGCCCATCGCACTTTACACCATTTGAATTTGATCTTAACCTCAAATTCAAAACAATATTATTGTCTGGATTTATCTTATGAACAAAAGATGAATCATCATAAGAATAATCTGAATTTATTCCTGTAGAAGTAGCGTAAATATAACCAAAGCAATAACTTATAGCACTTGGACGCTTATAAACTGTTATAGAATCAATAATTTGAAAACCTTGAACAATATAAATCTTATCATTAAAAACATCTCCAAAATCAGTAAAGTAAATCTTATTGTTTACTCTTACAGCTTGCATAGGATTCATGTAGTTTGGTAAAAACAACTCATATATTACGTTTTTGTTATTTATAAAAGCAAGGGAGCCATCACCAGAAAATCCACCAGAATTTACAACAAGAAAAGTATCTCCAAAAATAGTTAGGTAATTTGGAACTGGACGAGTACCTGTTACGAAACTATCTATTACCTGATTTTGATATATAACATATACATATTTTGTATTTTGACCAATTATGTACGCTCCATGCGTGATTAAAATTAACATCATCTTCTTACCTCCTTTCTTATAAATTTGTTCTGTTTAATTATAAAAATGCCCTTCTTGTGAAAATTTCTATAATTACCAGAATAAATTAACTTTCCATCAACTGAATATATTTTTACATCTTTTTTATAATCAATATTCTCTTCAACATGAGTATGATAGAACTCAATTCCATCAATACAAGCGCTTTGATCACTTCTAATTGCCAAAATTCTAATTGTATCTGAAACAGTAAAAGGAGATAATATTTGTCTTGACTTTAGTGAATCTATTTCTCCAATAGTATCTAACCTTGAATTTGAGTAAAATGCGTTTATAAAGTTAAGTTTTCCATTACCACCATAAATCCTTACAGGGGCACTTGAAATTATCTTAAAATCAATACCAGGCATATTTACAATATTTAAATTTCTAAAAATTAAAATTCCATTTTCACCAATATTTAAACAATTTCCATCAACATTACTAACTTTATTTTTCCAATCCAGCGTATCTCCATTTGTACCAACAGCATAAATAATATCTGGCATAAAGTAATTGAAATTATCATATTGACAATTTAAACAAGCAACTGCATCCAAATCATAACCACTACACAAAGCATGCTTACACTTACTTATCCAATCAGCGATTAATATAAACCTTACAGTATCACTAAATAAGAATTTATCACCCATCCAAACATTCGGATTATTTACATCTTGTCCATAATTTGTAGGTTTTATACCAGAAAGTCCATTCCAATAATAAATATTAGAATTTAAAGTATCAAATGGATATTGAAAAAAAATCTCCCCGTTTTTTGAATAATAAAGTAAACCCGGTTCAGCAAACACTTGAGTATCAGGATTTATAGAGTATATAAAAACATTCTCAAATGTCCTTATTTCTGATAATGTAAACTTATTTTTAAATCCTAATATAATAAACCCAAACTTACCAAGAGATAAAACATCTAAGGATGGGTCTGTTGGAGTAGCAGATGTAGGTGGACTATTGTATACAATATAAGGATAATTTCCTTGTCCATACCACTGACCATCCCCATGAGCAAACAAGTAAATAGTGTCAACCCAAGCTACCATCTAACACCTCCTTTTAAGTTAACACTAAAACTTTCCATAGGATAGCCTTTTATAAATTCATAAGACTTGTTCAAAAGATTCTTTAAATAAATGTAAATGAAAAATTTCTTAAAATCAAAAAATTTATAATAGTCAACTAACAAAATAGGATTTAAATAATCAGATGAAGGGAAATAATAAGTTGGGCGCTTTGAATAATACGTGATAACTATTTGATCTTTTAAAAAGCTTGAAAAATAATAATTCAGTGTAATTGAAAAACTCAAGTTTGGTCTATATGGCAAAACCATATTATCTGAAAGTTTATTTTTGATATATGAGAGCGAGAAGTTAAAAAACTTATTATTTACATTTACTTCAATACCATATAGAAATAAGTAATCTTTGTTTTGAGCTTGCCAATAAATTCCAGAAGGAAGCCAGAGAATAGGGTTTTGGATATAAGAAAAAAATAAACCAAAACTATTTTTTATGTTAAATTGAAAACTATAGAAATTTTCTGGACTTAAGGATTTGTTTCCAAGTGCATAGTTTGATTTATAATATAATTCAGAAAAGTTTGGTAATCTTCTCTTGAGATTAATTTCAAAAGAAAATGGATAAATAAAAAATAGCTTTGAAAACTTATAATCATATCTTAAATAGCCTTCATCATAAATAATTGAGATGTAGTCAAAGCTTATAATTGGAAATTTAAAAACATATCTATAATGAAAACTTTCCATATTTGAAAAAATTGCCTCAAAGTAATTTGAACTAAAAGAATAAGTCTCATAAGGCTTTTCAAAATTGTATTGATAAAATTGGTAATGAAATGAAATTTTTTCATAATTTAAAATTATCCCCCTAAAAACCTCAAAATCGTTTCCTTCATTTCCATAACCCCTCATTGGCATTCCAAACTTTGAATTATAAAAGAAAATAAGAAAATCCCTTAAATTTAAAAAACCACCAACTATATCCTCAAAATTATTTTTTCTAAAATATTGCCTATTAAAATTATCCCAGTATTTGTAATTGTTTTCGTTATAAGTTCTTTCAAAGCCAAAAATTTTATTTCTAAAATAAATTGAACTTTTTCCATAAGAACCAACAACAAAGCCAATCTCATTATTTCTTGAAATTTCCAGATTAATTCTATAATCATTTAAAAAGACAAATGAGCTTCCTATTAGATTTAAAGGTAAAGCATTTGCATAAAAAAACCCCCATATAGGATTATTTAGCTTTACATTGTTTAGATAAATCTCGTTTTGCTTATCCTCAAGACCTCTAACAGATATCACAATCCTATTTGATATATCTCTAAAAATAATATTGCTTTTTACTCTATAAATTTCTCTAAAGCCAGAAAAATTATAAACACTATCAAATTTATAAAAAACTCTAAAACTATCTATTACTAAAATTGTATCAAGCATATCCTACCCTTTCAACCTCCCGAGCCCCAGCAGGAGGTTTAGAAACTTACTGGCAGGTCTTCCGGCTTAGGGCTATAACTTCCTGAGCCTTCCCACCTTTTAGGCAGTGGCTTCCAGGAACAAAAATGCCCATCACGGCTGCTGGGACAGCGTGGGAATCTCACCCATCTTCCCTGTCGCCAGTAAGCTTGATAATTTTAAAGCTACTTCATTAAATTGTTTATGAAATATTTGTATAATTCTAAATCTCCAGTAATTTCAGGATGAAAAGTAAGCCCAATAAAATTATTATCAATTACTCCAACAACTTGATTATCTAATTTACACAAAATTTCACCTTTATTTACTTTCCTAATAATTGGAGCCCTTATAAATGCAACTTTTGATTTATGTCCAAAGCTATATTCAACTTCAGCTATAAAGCTTTCCCTTTGTCTTCCATATGCATTTCTTTCAATAACTATATCTAAAAAACCATAACCTTTTCCTTCTTCATCATTTAAAATCTCCTTAGACATAATTATAATTCCTGCACAAGTTCCAAGTGTTGGCTTTCCTTCATCTCTCCATTTTAAAATTTCTTCTTCAAGATTATTTCTTATTATTTTTCTAAAAGTAGTAGATTCACCACCGGGTATAATTAATCCACCAATATCCCTAAAGTCTTCTCTTGTCTTAACTAACTTATAAGGTTGTTCAAGCCTTTCTAAGATTAATTTATGTTCTTCAAAATCACCTTGAATTGCCAAAATACCAATTTTTTTCATCATTTTGAAAATTTTAAAGTTATGCTTTAAACTTTTCAAATATTGCGGGCGTAGCTCAGTGGTAGAGCACCTGCTTGCCATGCAGGGGGTCGCCGGTTCAAATCCGGTCGCCCGCTCTTTATGAATATGGATATTATATCTAAAGTGGAAAAACTTTATTTAAAAGAAATCCCTGAGCTTAAACCTGGATATATTGTAAGAGTTCATGTGAAAGTAACAGAGTCAAGATTTAATCAAAAAACGAGAAAGTGGGAAGAAAAAACAAGAATTCAGCCTTTTGAGGGTATGATAATTAGAATGAGGGGAAAAGGAATTACAAAGACAATTACTGTAAGGAAAGTAAGCCAAGGAATAGGTGTTGAAAGAATATTTCCTATATACTCACCATCTATTGAGAAAATTGAAGTTATAAAGAAGCACAAGCCAAAGCGCGCTGTATTAACATTTGTAAGAAATATGTCTGATAAAGAAATAAGAAGGAGATTTAGAGAAATAAAATAAATGAGAAAGTTATCTTTTTTATTTTTGTTATTAGTTTCTTGCCAAAGTTTGCAACCAATATCGGAAATAAAAGGGAAATATAAACTATTTAATCAAGATTCAATTCTTATAACATTTCCTGACGATCTCAAAGGAAAGAAAGTTATTATTGGATTTATATATACTCATTGTCCTGATATTTGTCCAATGATAGTGGAGAATATGATAAAAATTGATCAGAAATTAAAAAAAGAAAAAAATATTGTATTTGTTCTAGTTTCGTTCGATCCGCTAAGAGATAAACCATCAGTAATGAAAGAATTTGGGAAAATTAGTGAACTTGATTTTCAGAGATGGTATTTACTAACAGGTGGTGACTGGGAAGGTTTAATTAACGAATTTAAGATAGTTACAATAAAACGTCCAGTAAACGATAGTGTATATTTTATAGATCATACTTCAAGAATTAGCTTGATAAATAGTAAAGGAAAGATTGTAAAAAATTATATAGGCCATGTTGTAAATATAGATGAAGTTGTAAACGATGTAAAGAGAACAAATTGATATTCTGGCTTGGTATTTTATCAATTATTTTATCCCTTTTCCTATCTTTCTCAAAATTATTAGCAGGTCTTTTGCTTTCGATTCTTTCTGCAATAGCGTTTAAGGTTGAAAAGAAAAGAGAATTATATATTTTTTCTGTTGTTATATCAATTGTGATATTGATTAAGATTATTTCGAATGCAATAATTCCAATAATTCTTTCAATTATTATAACTCTTATTTTTCTTCCACCTGTAAATTACTTAAATCAAAAGTATAAAATTCCAAGATCCTTAAGCTCATTATTTTTCATACTCATTTCGTTAGCTCTAATTTTGTTTTCAATGTATTACGTTAGCAACATACTAATATCTGAATTTCAAAAAATTTTACAAAACTTACAAAACTTATACAATATTTTACCTGAACAGATAAAACAAGAAATTCAGATTTATGTAGGAAATTTCCACTACAATATAAACCATTTTCTGAAATTAGCAGGTTCTACAATATCTCTTGGATTTTACATTGTTATAGGAATAGTTTTGGCTTTTTACTTAATTTCTGATTATGAAAGTATTATGAAACTTATTTCAAGAAAATTTGATACAACGAACTTGGAATACATTTTAGATATTCTAGGCAAATATGTAAGAGCTCAAATTCTTATCGCAATAATTGTTGGAATAATGGTTTTTTTATTATTTAGCTTATTTTCACTAAAATACGCAAATATTATTGGTATTATTGCTGGAATTTTCAATCTTATACCAAATATTGGCTTTATATTTACAATATTTCTATCTTTGCTAATTACACTTGCAGTATCAAGTAATATTGTTGTTGACCTAATGAAACTGGCTATAGTATTTACAATAGATCAAATTGTTGAAACAGCAATCTTAACACCTAAAATAATGGGACAAAGATTTAAAATTGAACCAACACTTGTGATAGTTGCTATAACAATCTCGAGTGCTTTATTTGGAATTTGGGGATTTTTCATAGCTATACCATCAGCAGTTTTAATAAGGAATTTGTTTTTTGATTTTCAAAAGAACTGAATTTGGTATTTTGTATACTTTTGAAATTAATTCAATATCATTCTTTAAGGTTTGAAGAAATGATTCATCCTTATAATTTCCATATTCTGCATTTACTTGAAATGCTTTTTTATAATAAAATATCACAGAATCAATTTCTTGCTTAGCTAAATAAATACTTCCTAAGTTCATGATTAAGAATGAATTATTAGGACGCATCTTTAAAGCTTCTTTAGTATAATAATAACTACTATCAATATCGCCAATTAATAATTTAAACCATCCTTTATTCCAATAGTAAGCATAATTTTTGTTTGAAATTTCTAAATCACTTATCAAGCTATTTATAATCTCTATCGCTGAATCCCTTTTTGATAGAAAAAAGTAAGCATATGCTCTTTCTGGTGAATTATAAGGACAGTTTTTTAAAATAGATTTAAAATTTCTTTTATTATAAAGAAGCTCACAGTTTATTAGTATTGAACTATCTTTTATATTGAACTCTTTTTCAAGTTTCTTAGCAGTTTCATAATCAAGATATGTAAGAACTAAGTTCAAATAAAAGCGCTTTTGAGGTTCATCTAAGCTATCTTTTATTGAACTTAATATTTCTATTGCTTGTTTATTTTTATCAAGTCCCCTAACCCCGAAAGCTCTAAGCAGTTTAATTTTTATTGCAAGCTTATTATAACAATAACTTTCAAGTGTATCCAAGAGTGCTAAAAACTTATTATACTCATCATAACTTTCATTTTCAAAGTAAATTGCTGAAAACATTGTAAGAACTTTATTATAATCGTTACAATCGTTGTTTATTAAAAATTTCGTGTAGTTTGATAAATATTGATAACTTTTTTGAAAATTCTCAGCATTGTAAATGAGTTTAAAAAATCCATAATATATAACCAAATTTAAAGCTTTCTCTCTTATTTGCGGATTTTTAACTAATTGAGATTGCCTAACGCATTCCTCTATAAAGAAATTAGAACATGTTAGATCAAGAAAATCCGCTTGGAGATTATTAGTAAGTAAAAATATCGGGTCAAGTGAATCAATTTCAGACTTATAGAACATCATAAGAAATCTCTGTGTTAAGAGTAAGTTTAAAATATCTTCTCCTATTCTTATCGCATTACTGTAGTTTTTCTCTTCTACTAATTTATAAAAACTTGCTACTTTGCCAATAATTGTTGTTTCAGAATAAAACTCCAAAAATTTTGAAATTTCTGAATAATTTCTCTGTTCAATAAAATAAGAAATTGCAATTATTGAAATTCTTGCAGATTTCTTATTATACTTTGCAAAATTTACTGCTAATTTTTGGCCAAGGTTTATATCTTGAAGATATTGAAGGTATATAATATTTTCAACTTCATTAGGGTATCTATCATAAGCAATATTTAAGTAATACGATACTGAATCGTATTTATTTTCGCTAAGGAGAGTACTTGCCCTGTTAAAAGCTTCCTCAGGTGTTAAATTAAAAAGGTACAAAAGCATATTTGAAATTTTAAAACTAAAAAACTTTGATTAAATTAACCTTAAAATTTTGAAACTTGGAAAGATATCCATTAGCTTGTATAATATTAGGAGGTGGGAAGTCAAAGAGAATGAAATCCAAAAAAAGTAAAATATTACATAATTTATGCGGAAAACCCGTTATTCAATATCCATTAAAAGCTTGCAAAAGCTTATTACCAGATGAAACATATATTGTAATTAGTGAAAGCAGTGAAGCTGTTAGGGAAGTTGTAAATGATAATGTGATTTTTGTATATCAAAATGAACCCCTTGGTACAGGACATGCAGTTATGCAAGTTGTTCCTTATTTAAAAAATAAAGATATGGATGTCTTAGTTGTTCCAGGAGATGCACCATTAATTAGAATTGAAACAGTTAAAGAGTTATATAAATTTCATAAAGAGAATGATGCTTTAGTAAGTATTTTAACAACCCAAATGCCAGATCCAACCGGATACGGTAGAATTATCAGAAGTAGTGGAAATAGAGTTCTTATGATTGTAGAAGAAGCAGATGCATTTCCTGAAGAAAAGCAAATAAAAGAAGTAAATTCGGGAATTTATATTTTTGAAAGCAATATTTTAATTGATGCATTAAATGAAATAAAACCAGATAATAAGCAAGGTGAATATTATTTAACTGATGTAATTGCTGTTATTCAGAGGAAATATGGAGGTGTATATGCATATAAAATAGATGATTGGAAAGAGATAATAGGTATAAATACAAGGGAACAATTAGCTTTAGCTCATAGCATAATGCAGGAACGAATAATAAAAAGGCATATGGAAAATGGTGTTAGCATTATTTTGCCAAGTTTAGTTTATATTGAAGATGAAGTAATTATAGAACCAGATGTTGTAATTTATCCTTTTGTTTCATTACTAGGAAATACTTATGTTAGTGAAGATTGCGAAATTGGTCCTAATGTTATTTTAGAAAACTATAAGACCAAAAAAGGTGAAATTATAAGGAATGCTTACTTAAGAAAATGAAAACTCTATTAGAATTAATTGAACTATTGAAGAAAAGAGAAGTTTCTCCATATGAAGTTGTTTTAGAGCATATTCAAAATATTGAAGAAAAAGAGCCAGTTTATAACGCATTTATAAATGTTTATAAAGAAGAAGCACTTGAAAGAGCTCTTGAATTATCAAAAGAAAATCCTAATAATTTTCTCTTATATGGTGTTCCAATAGCAGTTAAAGATAATATTGCAGTTGAAAACATGGAACTTACGTGTGGTTCTAGAATACTTTTAGGCTTTAAATCTCCATATTCAGCAACTGTTATTAAAAGACTTTTGAATGAGGGAGCTATTATAATAGGCAAAACGAATTTAGATGAATTTGCAATGGGATGTTCTACTGAATTTTCTTATTTTGGAGCTACAAAAAATGCCATAAATCCAGAATATGTAGCAGGTGGATCATCTGGTGGATCTGCTGTTGCTGTAAAATTAAATGAGGCTTTAATTGCATTAGGTTCAGATACAGGAGGTTCAATTAGACAACCTTCTGCATTTAATGGAGTTGTAGGTCTAAAGCCAACATATGGAAGAATTTCAAGATTTGGACTTGTATCTTTTGCATCAAGTTTAGATCAAATTGGTCCAATTGGTTTAACTGTTAAGGATGTAGCTTTCATATACACTATTATTTCAGGTTATGATCCAAAAGATAGTACAAGCGTTAATGTAGAAGTTGATAAATTTGAAGAGATATTCAAGGATAAGAAGTATAAGATTGGAGTTCCAAAGGAAATAATAACAGATAATGTTGATAAGGAAATAAAAGAAGGATTTTATTATGCAATTGAAAAGTTCACAAATCTTGGGCATGAAATTATAGAGATAAAACTTAATTATCTGAAGTATGCCTTAGGAGTTTATCATATTATAAGCTCATCTGAAGTTAGTAGTAATTTATTAAGATTTGATGGAATTAGATATGGATATAGGGCAAAAGGAAAAAATTTAGAAGAAGTTTATATTAACACAAGAAGCGAAGGTTTTGGAGATGAAGTTAAGAGAAGAATTTTAGTGGGAACGTTTTGTTTATCATATGGCTACTATGACGAGTATTATATAAAAGCTAGCAAAGTAAGAAGGTTGTTAAAAGAGGAGTTTTTAAATTCATTTGAAAAAGTTGATGTTATAATTACTCCAACCACTCCTGTTTTTCCTTGGAAAATAGGTGAAAAACTTGATGATCCTATGAAAATGTACTTAGCAGATATTTATACAGTTATAGCTAATTTAGTGGGTATACCAGCAATTTCTGTTCCGATAAAAGAAGCAAGCAATGGTTTTTCTATTAGTATTCAAATTATGGGAAACTACTTTAAAGAAAAAGATATATTAGATTTAGCAAATCAAATTTTTCTTGCAAATGTTAAGTATCCAATATGACCTATCATTGTTTCGTTAGGTCTTGTTTTCCCTTTTCTCACAAGTATTTCTCTTTCAAGTAATTCAATTGTCTTAATATCCAAAAAATTATAATTTTTTAATTCTTCTACTGTTTGCATAACCTGTTCAATTGTAGGAGATATTGAGACCCAAAATCCTGAGTTTTTTAATGCATTATAAACAGCTTTTACAAGTGTCCAAGGCTCTGGTACATCAATTATAGCACAATCAACATTATTAATAGGATAACCTTCTATTGATGGATCTAATAAATAAAATTCTATATTCTTATCAGCTTTTGCTCTTTTTATATTTTCAATAGCTCTTTCAAGATGTTCTTTTCTTCTTTCAAATGTATAAATTTTTCCCTCTTTTCCAACAACTCTTGAAAGTAGTATTGTCATAGCTCCAGATCCAGTTCCTGTTTCAATAACTTTTGATCCGCTTTTAATATTAGTATGTGCTATTATATATCCTGCTTCCTTAGGATATATAATATTTGTTCTTCTCTTCACATTTATCATTAATTCACTATGAGATGGTTCTAAAACATATACTTTATTACCTTTACTTGTTGTCAAAACATCTCCATAATTCAAATTTTCCTTAAATTCAATGCTTCCCAAATGAAACGAAAATTTTGCTCCTATCTTATAAGTCATTAAGTATTTCTTATTATCTTCGCTTAACAATAAAACCAAGTCCCCCTCACTTAACATTTTCACTTATCCAATTAAGATAATCAACATTTCCTTCAACTATTTCAATTGAAATAATCTCTGGCACTGTATATGGATGAATTGACTTTACAAAGTTAATTAGTTGATTTAGAATTGATTTTTTTGTTTTGATTATCAAAAGTTCTTCCTCATCTTCAACTATTTCCCCCTTCCACCAATATATTGATTTCACATTATTTATAACATTTACACATGCCCCAAGTTTTTCCTCAATAATCTTTTTACTTATTTCATAACCTTTTCCTTTCGGAGTTGTACAAAGAACTACGACGAACATATTAAAATTTTAAAGTTTAAATAATTTTTTATTTTCATTTATCTCTTATAATCTCTGCATAAACCGAACTTGGATAACTTGTTATGAGCTCGTTTTTATAGTTTTGTGACTTTGTAAGAATATAAAGTTTATATAGAACAAATGGCTTTAGCCAACCATCTGTTATATTTTTATAATAATTTATTGCTTTTTTTGTTTCACCAATTCTTTCAAAGTATATTCCATATGCAAGATTTTCCAAGTTTTTATCATTCAAAGACTTATTTTCACCTTTTAAGATATAAAAAAAGTTCAAAGCTTGTTCATTTTCATAAGTATTGAGAATTTCAATATATAGAGCAATATCGGGGTCTATGTATTTGGCATTTGGAAATGTTTTCTTGAAATAATTTATAACACTTTCCGGATTTTGAACATATAAATATGATAGAAAGCACTCTTTATAAAAGTCGTTATTACAAAGTTTTATAACATCTGCATATTTTTTTAGTTCAAATAATGAGGTTATGATTTTGCTTGTATCTTTAGTTAGTATTAATGCTTTTTGGAAGTTCTTTATTCTCATATAGCAAATTGCGGAAGTTTCAGGTTCTAATTTTTCTAATATTTTTGAAGCTTCCTCAAATCTTTCAGTTTTATATAGTGCTAATCCATAAAGCCTCCTTGAAAAATTATCGGTCTTATTTTTCAAAAGCTCTATGACTTTGTTATAATTTCCGTTTTCATAATAGCTATTTGCAATTGCTAATGTATCTGAAATATTACTTGCGTATCTTAAAGCCATTTCAAGCTTATTATCCATAAGAAAAAATTTAAAAATACCCTTTTTAAAACTTTCATTATTCTTACACTTATCAATTTCACGATAAATTCCACTTGCAAAATCACTATACAACCTCATTAGCTGATAATATATATAATTCTCATCTTTTGATTTACAAAGTTCAAGAATTGCATTTCTCAAATCTTCCTTCTTATAATAGTATTCAAAAGCTTCGTTTAACATAAAATCCTCATTCTCTAGTAAGCTTCTTGCTATCTTAATTACGATAATTTCATTAGCGTTATATTTCAAGAATAAATAATACGCTTTTTTAAAATCTGCTTCAGTTCTTAAATTTTTTAGCTCTTCAATTGCTAAGTTTATTTGTCTTTTCTTTAAATAATTCTCAATATCCTGGATGTTCAAAATTGCTATTAGCAACATAGCTATAAAACCTCTTGTGAATTATTCCCTTTATTCTTATCTTGCTATCTAAAATCTCTTCTTCTGAAATAAGGGCCAGCTTTTTAATTTTTGAATATAAGTTATAATTTTCTGTAATTATTTCAAACTCTGAGAATTGCCTTAATATCACTTCTTTAATTTTCTTTAAAAGTTCATCTATTCCTATTTCCAACTTTGCTGATATGAAAACACTATCTGTATATTTTTCTTTAAATCTATAAATCTGGTTTTTGTCCAAAATGAGGTCAATCTTGTTAAATACCATAATTTTTGCTTTTTCATCAACGTTCATTTCACTAAGTATTTTCTCAACTACTTCAATATGTTCATTAACATTAGGATGTGAAATATCAATTACATGCAAAATTATATCAGCATCTTCTATTACTGATAATGTTGCTTTAAATGAAGCAATTAGATTTGGTGGTAAATCTCTGATAAATCCTACAGTATCGGACAAAACTACTT
>JBDRXT010000018.1:0-17837 GCA_039803045.1 Caldifarciminota bacterium | reverse complement strand
AGTGAAATACTGTTTTTTCTCTTTCTCTTGAATTAAATATTCGATCTTTGCTTTTTGTGCTTTCTTTCTCTTCTATGTCATATATTACATAGCTTAACCCTTTTTGCGTTATAAATATATTCATTTTTCCATTTCTCGAATAGAATATTACTTCTTTTTCTTTAACTTGCCCTTTGTTTGGTGTAAATCCTTTATAGTGATATGAGTTTGAACTTGGAAACCCTTGAACAATAGCTAAATCATAGCTTTTTATTGAACTTTCACTAAAATTGAACGTTATTATAAGGTTTAAGATCACCATAAATCACCTCCTTTCTACTTTGAAAAACATATTGAAAATTTTAAAGGATAATTTTTTGTTATTGCTTGTTGTTTGCTTGAATGATTAACTTATAATTCCTGCACCTACTAAATAATCTTTAATATAAATAGCTCCGATTTGGCCTCTTGCTGGTGAAAATTGTGGCTTCTCAAATTCTACTTCTGCATAATTATTAAAAATTTTGATAAGTGCCTTTGCAGGTTTATGAACATTTCTAATTTTTACTTCAGCTTCAAACTCATTTTCAAGTTCTACGAAAAGATTTAAATTTTTAAGCTTTATAAAGGAACTATATGCATCCTCTTCAAAACCAATAACAACTGTATTTGTTTGAGCAATTATATCAATTACATATGCTCTCTTTCCAAGTGAAATATTTAATCCTCTCCTTTGACCAATCGTATATAATGGATAACCTTTATGCTTACCAAGAATATTTCCATACTTATCTACGAAATACCCTTCCTTTGGTTCATAATTTCCCTTTTGAATTAAAAATTCTCTATAATCATTATCCAAAAAACAAAGATCCATTGAATCAGATCTTCTTGCATTTATAAGACCAATATTAGTTGCTATTTCTCTCACTTGTTCTTTTGTATAATCCCCAATTGGTAAAATGAGGGAATCAACCATCTCTCTTGACAAATAACTCAAGAAATATGACTGATCCTTATTTTCATCCACACCTTTCATAATAACTTTCTTATCCCTAAAAATTCCTATTCTTGCATAATGACCTGTTGAAAAATATCCTCCAATTTTCTTAGAATAATCGAATAAAACCTTCATTTTATAATCTCTATTACAAAAAACACAAACATTTGGAGTATTCCCTTTTAAATATTCATCTATAAACATTTTAACAATTCCTGATTTGAACTCTTTTGAATAGTTTATAACTTTAAATTCAATTCCGAACTTTTTAGCAACTTTATATGCAAGTCTTAATGCTTCAATAGAACAACAAGACTTTGGATTTTTACTTTCATCATACAAAACAACATTTACTCCTATGACTTCATAACCCATATTTTTTAAAAGATATATTGCTACTGAACTGTCAACACCACCCGAAATACCCAAAACAACTTTTGTTTTCTTCAAAAAACTTACAAATTTTAAAGCTTTAAAATTTTCAACTATGGAAAAGACAAGAATAACTATAGCAAGGGGTGATGGTATAGGACCAGAGATAATGGAAGCGGTTTTAAGGATTTTATTTGAAGCAAAAGCAAGAATTGAAGTCGAGGAAATTGAGGTTGGAGAAAAGGTATATTTAAGTGGAAATACTACTGGAATTCCTGATAGTGCATGGGAAGTTATAAAGAAAAATAAAATATTACTTAAAGCTCCTATTACAACACCCCAAGGGGGAGGTTATAAAAGTATAAACGTAACAATTAGAAAGACACTTGGACTTTATGCAAATCTGAGACCTGTAAGAAGTTTTCATCCAATAATTCCCTGTAAAAGTCCAGATATGAATCTTGTAATAGTAAGAGAAAATGAAGAAGATTTGTATGGTTCAATTGAATACCAACAAACTCCTGAAATGACAATGGCTTTAAAATTGATTTCTGTACCTGGAACTGAGAAAATTATAAGATTTGCTTTTGAATATGCTAGAGCAACTGGAAGAAGAAAAGTTACTTGCATGACAAAGGATAATATACTAAAGATTACAGATGGTTTATTTCATAAAATTTTTGAAGAAATAGGTAAAGAGTATGAAGATATTGAGAAAGAACATTGGATAATAGACATTGGAATGGCAAAATTAGCCAACAGTCCTCATATTTTTGATGTAGTTGTTTTGCCAAATCTTTATGGTGATATAGCTTCAGACGTTGTAGCAGAAATTGCTGGTTCTGTAGGTCTTGCTGGAAGTGCTAATATAGGGGATGAATATGCAATGTTTGAAGCAATTCATGGATCTGCTCCAAGACATGCAGGACAGAATAAAGCTAATCCATCTGGATTACTAAATGCTTCAATTATGATGTTAGTCCATATTGGACAAAATGATATCGCTCAGTTAATCGAAAATGCTTGGTTAAAAACTTTAGAAGATAAAGTTGTAACTTACGATATAGCAAGAATTTTAAAAGAAAATGGTATAACTGATTATAGGGAGGTTGGAACGAAAGAATTTGCAAATGCTATAATTGAAAGACTTGGAGAAGAACCAAAAATCCTAAAACCAACAAGATATCCACCAATTAAAATCAGAATTCCAAAAGTAAGAAATGTAAGAGATAAGAATTTAGTATTGAAAGGTGTTGATGTATTTTTAGATGAAAGAAAGCTTAGTCCTTCAGAAATTGGTAAATTATTAGAAGAAGCCCAAACAGAAAAGCTAAAACTCATTATGATAAGCAATAGAGGTCAAAAAGTTTATCCAACAGAAATTACAGAAACATTATTAACAGATCACTGGCGTTGTAGATTTGAATCAGAAAATGAAATTACTCATAAGGATATTAGAGAACTACTTGAGAGGATTGAAAACAAGGGCTTAAACTGGATTAAGTTAGAAAATCTATATTACATAGATGGAAATAGAGCATATAGTTTAGGTCAAGGACAGTAAAAATTAGTTTAGTCTAATCTTTTCTCTATGATATATTCAATTAGGTCAACAACTCTTTTTGCATATCCCCATTCATTATCGTACCATCCAAAAACTTTTACAAAATTGTTATCAATAACTTGGGTTAAACTTCCATCTACTATAACACTTCTCTCATCACCAATAAAGTCTGATGAAACTAATTGTTCTTCTGTGTATCCTATATACTTATTTTGGGAATTTTTAAAAGCTTGATTTATTTCTTCTTTACTAACATTCTTTTCGAGGCTTACTGCAAAATCTACAATTGATACTGTAGGAGTAGGAACTCTTAGTGAAATTGCATCAATTTTCCCTTCAAGTTCGGGATATATTCTAAATATTGTTTTTGCTGCACCTGTTGAAGTTGGAATAATGTTTAAACCTGCTGCCCTTGCTCTTCTTAAATCTTTATGCGGCAAATCTAAAACCCTTTGATCATTTGTATAACTATGGACAGTTGTCATAAGCCCCCTTTTAATACCAAAGTTTTCATGCAAAACTTTTACCATTAATGCAAATGCATTCGTTGTACAAGAAGCATTTGAAATAATATGATGTTCTTTTGGGTTATACATATGTTCATTAACTCCAAGAACAATCGTAATATCTTCTTTTTTACCAGGTGCTGTAATTATAACTTTTTTGATTGAACCTCTTAAATGTTTTATAGCATTATCTCTATCTGTAAACTTACCCGACGATTCTATAACGATATGAATATCATCTTGCCAAGGAATTTGAGAAGGATCTAAAACGCTAAAAACTTTTACTTTTTTATCGTTTACAATTATTTCATTATCACTTGCTTTAATATCAGCATTAAACTTACCATATGTAGAGTCGTATTTCAGTAAATGAGCTAGTGTTTTAGCATCTGTAACGTCATTTATTGCAACAATCTCAAAAGTTTTTGAGTTTTGAGCAATTTTGAAAACCGTTCTTCCTATTCTTCCAAATCCATTAATTGCTACCTTTATCATTTTCTTTTAACCTCCTTTTTAATATAGCTTCTAAAACATCTCTTAACTCTTGTTTTAACTTTTCTCGTGTTTGCTTACCTTCATTTGGAGCGATTAGTAATCCTATAGCTATACCAATAGCAATCCCTCCAAGCAAATAAACTAACTTTCTCATATTTTGAAATTTTAAAGCTTATTAAACTTGAGAATTAGTTCATAATAATAATCTTCAATTTGCTTGCAAATAGATTCCCAGCTATACTTCTCAAGAACAATTTTATAAGCATTTTCAACTAATCTATTTGCTAAATTCTTATTTTTTAAGAGCATAATAATTTTGTCTGCTAAATCCTTATAATTCTTGTTCTCAAATAAAATCCCATTCATTTCATTTTGAATAACTTGTTTATATCCCTCTATATTAGATGCAATAACTGGAATTTTTGATGCCATTGCTTCAAGCAAAACAATACCAAAGCTTTCATTTTGTGTAGCAGGTGATACAAAAATATCACAACTTACGTAATATTTCGGAAGCTCATCATATCCAACTTTTCCTACAAAAACAACTTTATCTTCTATATCCTCATTTAAATATTGCTTGTATAAACGTCTAAATGGACCATCACCTACTACTATTAGTTTAACATCTGGAATAAATTTTACAACTTCATTAAAAGCTAACAATAAATACTTTAAACCTTTCCTTGGTTCAATTCTTCCTAAGAATAGAATTTTCTTTGATTTATCCTCAAAAAGCCAAGGGATTTTTTCATTATCAGGTTTAAATCTATTTATATCTACGCCGTTTGGAATAATTCTATAATCGCTTTTAAAATATTTATAAATACTCATTTTTGCTACTTCTGAAACAGCAATTTTGCCATGTAGTTTCTTAAAGTAATTTTCTAAATATCCTTTAAAAATCCTATAAAGTAGCATTTTATCGTGTGCTGCATGAAATGTAGCAACATTTATAGAATTAGAATATTTTAAGGCTAATATGGGAAGAACAGGTGCTATTGGTCCGTGTATATGAATAATGTCAAATTTATTCTTTTGAATAATATCTTTGACAAGTTTATTTAGTCTTGGAGAAATAGTAATTGGAGCTATAGACTTATTTGCTGGAATTTTAAAAGCTTTACCAACTCTGATTACGTAATCAAGATCTTTATAATCAACACCAGAATTAAAATTCGCAGTTAGAATGAAAGTTAAATGTCCCCTTTTCCTTAAATATCTTGATAAACTATCAATATGTTCACTAATACCACCGGGGTGCGGATAGAAAACATCTGAAACAAACAAAATTCTTAAACTTTTCATTTTCTTTTACTTGACAAAATAATTCCAAAAACTCCAACAATAATTGCAATAATTGAAAATATGTGAGCTATCCTAATTCCGAGAAATACATCTGTATCGAATCTTTGAAACTCTAAAAAGAACCGGATAATTCCATAGTTTAGAATGTAAAAAGATAAAACTTGGCCATCATTTTTATAAAATTTAGAATTCCTGAAATACAATAAGAATAAGAAGTTTATAAAATTTAAAATGCTTTCATACCAAAATGTAGGATGAAAATATTCGTAATTTTCAAAACCTTTAATACGATTTTCATAAGGTATATAAATTGCCCAAGGAACATCAGTCGGGGGACCATAAGCTTCTTTATTAAAAAAGTTTCCCCATCTTCCAATTGCTTGGCCAAGTGCTAAATAAGGAATTATAATATCCGCAAGCTTTAAAAAATTCCATTTTTTTATTTTTGCAATAATATATCCAGAAATTAAACCCCCTATTATTCCTCCGTATATTGCAAGTCCACCATGCCAAACTGCAATAATTTCAAAAGGCTTTTTTGAGTAATAATCCCAATTTGGAATTACATGATAAATTCTTGCTCCTAATATTGAAAATACAATTATCCAAAAAGCAGCATCTTCAAATTCCCTAAAATTTACATTAACTTTAAATCTTTCAAAATCGCGTTTTAAAAAAAATAAGGCCAAGACAATTGCTATAACGTACATCAAACCGTAATATCTTATTTGAAAACCAAAAATTGTAAAAATAACTGGATCAATATTTAAATCTTTCAGTGCAAAGTAAAGGGAAAATTCTAATATCAAACCTGCCAACAAAATCAAAATGTACATTTTTAAAATTTTAAAGGCTTAAGTGCTTTAAAATTTCAATATGTTTAAAGAAGCTCTAACATTTGATGATGTTCTTCTTGTTCCTCAAAAAAGTAATGTTTTGCCTAAAGATGTAGATGTTCAAACATATTTTTGTAGAGGAATAAAATTAAATATACCAATTGTTTCTGCTGCAATGGACACAGTTACAGAACATAAGATGGCAATAGCTATTGCAAAGGAAGGAGGTATTGGAATTATTCATAGAAATTTATCAATAGAGGAACAAGTTGAAGAAGTTAAAAAAGTAAAAAGATATGAAAGTTGGATTATTTATGAGCCATACTCACTTGGACCTGATAATTTAGTAGCAGAAGCAAAAAAACTTATTTCAGAAAAAAATATATCTGGTATTCCAATTGTTGATGAGAGTAATAAACTTTTGGGTATAGTTACAAGAAAGGATTTGATATTTGAAGAGAATAACCTAAAGCCTTTAAAAGATGTTATGAATAAGAATGTTATTTATGCTTACTATCCAATTACTCCTGAGCAAGCGAAAGAAATTATGAAAAGGTATAAAATTGAAAAGTTACCTATTGTTGATAAGAATTTTAGACTAATCGCACTTATTACCCTAAAGGATTTGCTTAAAAAAGTTCAATTTCCAAATTCAAATACAGATGATAACGGAAGACTAAGAGTTGGTGCAGCAGTTGGTATAAAGGATATTATTGAAAGAAGTAAAAGCTTAATTGAAGCTCAAGTAGATGTAATTGTAATAGATACAGCTCATGCTCACTCTGAAATTGTTTTAAGAGCCATAAAAGAGTTTAGAAAGAATTTTGGAGATTTTCCTTTAGTTGTCGGGAATGTTGCAACTTCTGAAGCTAGTGAAGATTTAATAAGTCTTGGTGTTGATGGTATAAAAGTTGGAATTGGTCCTGGTTCAATTTGTACAACAAGAGTAATAGCAGGGGTTGGAGTTCCGCAATTAAGTGCAATTTTAGAATGTTATCAAGTTGCTCATAAGTATAATATTCCAATTATTGCTGATGGCGGAATTAGATATTCAGGAGATATTACAAAGGCTTTAGCAGCTGGAGCAAGTTGCGTTATGCTTGGAAATTTATTAGCGGGAACTGACGAAAGTCCAGGGGAAGTTGTGTTTTTACAAGGGAGAAAATATAAGTCATATAGAGGTATGGGATCACTTGGTGCTATGGGTTATGATAGATATTTGCAGGAAAAGGATAAATTTGTTCCAGAAGGAGTTGAAGGTATTGTTCCATATAGAGGTAGTGTTTCAGAAGTTATTTTTCAATTAATTGGAGGTTTAAAAGCAGGTATGGGTTATGTTGGAGCTAAGAATATTGAAGAATTAGTCAGAAAGGCAAAGTTTATAAAAGTTTCTCATGCAAGTGTTATTGAAAGTCATCCACATGATATTTTAATTACAAAAGAATCCCCCAATTATAAACAAACGAATTGATTAGCTTAATTATAAGTTCAATAATTTCAATTTTCATATTTGGAGAATTTTTTGCAAGTTTCGTATTGGGTTTTATTTCTTCTTATTATTTTAGGCTTAACATAATTAAAGCTCTTGTTTCAATATCATTATTTGCTCTAATTTTTGAGACTATTACATTTGAATTAAAAGAATTTCCTTTAATCAAGTTTTATATAAACTTTTTTATTTCAGTTATGCTTGGCATAGTTGGTTACTTGATAAAAGATCCACTTATGTTTTCATCTTTTTTTTATATTTCTTACGTTTTAAAACGTTCTTGGAGGTTTATAATAGCTCCTATTTTGCTTCTAATTTTATACTATTTTAATCTCACTCAATTTGAAAGAATATTTCTTTTTCTTACAATTTTCTCATTTTCAATTCCTTTCATTGCATACAATCATAACTACTATGGAAAATCAAATAATGAATTTGATACATTAAAGTTTGTAAACGGAATCTTCCTTGGTTATATTCTTCTCAAAAGTAAATTAGATTTTGTAGTCTTCTCAATATTATACGTTTTTTTATCAATTTTGCCAATTTATAGAATTTTTAACTTTTTACCCTCATACTTTCCAAGTCTTTTTTATTACTTAATTATTTCAGTTGTTTTGTCAAGCTCAATTTATTTTTATAATAATACTCAAGATATTGCATTATTGAAGTATCCTTTGTTTGCATTAGGTATTATATTTATCCATATTTTGCAAATTGTTATTGCTTTTATTCCAGGACACTTTGTTCCATTTATGGCTGGTTATTTGTTTGGATTGTGGGGTATTGTTTTTGATTCAATTGGCATGCTTTTTGGTTCTTTTACAGCTTATTATATTGGTAAATTACTTGGTGAAAAAGTCGCTTTAAGATTTGTAAGAAAAGAAGATTTTGAAAAGTTTTCTAAATTTGTAAATGAAAAAGGGATATTTGGATTCTATTTTTTATATTTAATACCATTTACTCCAAAAGATGCTCTTTGTTTTGTAGCAGGTGCATTAAAAATCAATTGGATTTACTTTTTACTTTTAATATTATTTATAAGGATTCCTGCAGACATCTTAATAGTTTTGTTAGGTGCGGGATTTAAGAATTTAGATACAAAAATTTCAATTGTTTTCGCTTTATTGGGTTTTGTTTTTTTATTAGTCTACTTCATCACTGCTAATTTAATTAAAAAGAAGAAAAGATAGTCAAGACTTAAAATTTTAAAATGTTTAAAATTCCATTTTATAGACATAACTTAAATGATGAGGATATAAACGAAGTTGTTAAAACTTTAAAATCCCCAAACTTAACAACTGCTGAAATGAATGAAGAATTTGAGTTTTTATTTTCTAAATATCTAAATGTAGAGCATTGTTTAACTTTAAATAGTTGTACTGCTTGTCTTCACTTGTCAATATTGGCTCTTGATTTGAAAAATGATGAAAAAGTTTTAGTTCCAGCAATCTCTTTCATGGCATCAGCTAATGCAGTTCTGATGGCTAATAAAAATGTTATATTTGTAGATATTGATCCAAAAACTGGATTAATGGATTTGAATATAGTTGAAGATATTTTAAAGAAAGATAGTAAAGTTAAAGTAATAATGCCAGTTCATTTGTATGGTCAAATCGTTTCTCCAAAGGATTTGCTATATTTTAAACAAAAGTATGGAGTTTATATAGTTGAAGATTCTGCTCATTGTATAGAAGGAGAAAGAGATGGTTATAAACCTGGTTTTGGAGATTTTGCTTGTTTTAGTTTCTATGCTACGAAAAATATAACATGTGGAGAGGGTGGAGCAATAACATTTCATAGCGAAAAATATTTAAAAAAACTAAAATTACTTAGACTACATGGACTTGATAGAAGTAAGCATAAAATTTTATATGACATGGAACTCTTAGGTTGGAAATATAATTTAACGAATTTTCAAGCTTCAATGTTAATAACTCAATTAAAACGTATTGATTTGCTTTGGAAAAGGAGAGAAGAAATTTATAAGAAATATTACGAAGCTTTCAGTAAAATTGGAATAAAAATGCCAGAAATATATGGTAAAAGTGCTTATCATCTTTTTGTAATTTTCCTTGAAAATAGAAATGAAATTATGAACGAGTTATTAAAAAGAGGGATAGAAGTTTCTATTCATTATCCCAAGCCTATACCATTATTAAAGTTTTATAGAGAAAAATTTGGTTATAGTGAAGATAACTTCAAAAATGCTGTTTGGTTTTCAAAGCATGTTTTAAGCTTGCCGTTTTATCCAAGCTTAAAGGATGAGGAGATTGAATATGTTATAGAAACTGTAAAGTTTCTAACTAATCGTTATTAAAACGCTTTAAAATTTCTAAATGATTAAAATATTCAAGTCTTCAAATTTCTCTCGTTATAGAATAGCTTATGGAGAAAGTCAAGGAATTGATTTAGCAAGTATAGATGATTATATAATTGAACCTCTAAGTAGAAAACCTATTAGGACAGGCATTCATATATCTCTTGAAAAGGGTACTTTTGGTTTTATAAAAGAAAGAAGTTCGATAGCTCTAAAAAAGGGGCTTATAGCAATAGCTGGGGTTATTGATAATTCTTATAGAGGTGAGATTATAGTTGTTATGTATAATACGAACAAGGATGAATTTGTTAAAGTTGAAAAGGGTGAATTTATTGCACAATTATTAATAGTTAAGGTTGCAGAACCTAAAGAAATTTTAGAAGTAAAAACATTAGAAGAGCTTGGAGAAACAACAAGGGGAACAAAAGGATTTGGAAGCAGTGGCTAACAATCTAAAATTGAAAATTTATAGAATTATAAATAATTCGAAAAAACCCAAAACCTTAAAACAAATACTTAAAAAATTGAATATTTCAAAAAATACAGTTAAGGAAATCTTAAGAGAATTAGAACTTGAAGGGAAAATCTTGAACTTAAAAGGTAAGTATTATTCCTTAGCAAAACATAATCTTGTTTTTGGACTATTTGAAAAGAGAAAAAATTACGGATTTGTAGAAAACATATTCATTCCACCAAGATATGTAAACTCAGCAATCAGTGGGGATTTAGTAGTTGTAAAACCTATAAAGCAGACAGATAAGCGTGCTATTGGAAAGATTGTAAAAATTGTTAAGAAAAAAGAACTTTTTGTTGGAACATACAAAAATAATAAAGTTTATCCAGATGACAGAACTATTTCAAATAGCTTGAAATTAACTAAAAAATCGAAAAGATTGAAAATTGAAAATAATACAAAAGTTCTTTTTAAGTTATTAAGGGGGAAGAAACTAAGAGCTGATATTGTGGAAGTAATTGGAAAAATTGATGATCCAGATGTGGATTTAAAAGTTGTAATAAAAAATTATAATTTGCCATTATCTTTTGATAAAGATGTTGAAAAGGAATTAGAGAATTTACCCGAAAAAGTAATATTTAAAAATAGAGTTGATTTGAGAGATGAACTAATATATACAATTGACCCGATAGATGCTAAGGATTATGATGATGCTATAAGTGTAAGAAAGGAAAATGATTATTATATTCTTGGAGTTCATATTGCTGATGTTTCACATTATGTAAAATTTAATTCTAAAATAGATTTATCTGCAAGAGATAGGGGAACAAGTGTTTATTTGATTGATTTCGTAATTCCAATGTTACCGGAGAAGCTATCAAATTTCTTAGCGTCATTACAACCATCAAAATATAGATATGCATTTTCCGTGATTATGAAAATAAATAAGAAAGGAGATATTTTTGAGACAAAGTTTTTTAAGAGTATTATAAAATCAAAAGCAAGATTAACTTATGAAGATGCTCAAGCTCTAATTGAAAATAAAGAACCTTATACAAAAAGGAGTGAATTTGAAGTTGAAATTAAAGAAATTAGAGAAAATTTAAAGTTAGCAATAGAACTTTCTGAAATTATTAGAGAAAAAAGGGAAAGGGAAGGAAGTTTAGATTTTGATTTGCCAGAGCCGTATTTTTTGAAAGATGAAAAAGGAAACATTATAAGTATTATTCCAAAAATTAGACTTAAAACTCATATGTTAATTGAAAATTTTATGATAACTGCAAATGTAGCTGTTGCAAACTACTTATCAAAAAACAATATTCCTACAATTTATAGAGTTCATGATAGACCTGATCCAAGAAAAATAAAAAACTTTATTACAATAGCTAAAAATTTATTAAATGTTAACATTTCAATACCAGAAAAGATAACTTCACTTGAAATTTCTAAGATTTTAAAACTTGTAAAGAACTCAGAAAACGAAGATTTATTAACTTACCTTTTATTAAGAAGTATGGCAAAAGCAAGATATTCCACTAAAAATATAGGGCACTTTGGACTTGCTCTTAAGAATTACGTCCATTTTACATCTCCAATTAGAAGGTATCCAGATTTAATGGTGCATAGAATTTTATATTTAGCACTTAAAAATAAAATAAATAGAAATGATGAATTTGTGCAAATGCTTGAAGAAATAGCAAAACATTCTTCAAATATGGAAGAAAGAGCAGAAAATGCAGAATGGGATCTTTGGGAATATAAGAAGTTAGAATTTATGAAGAGTAAAATAGGTGAAGTTTTTGAAGGTGTAATATCGGGATTTTCTGATGAGGGAATTTATGTAGAAATTAAAGAACATCTTGTAGAAGGATTAGTTCCTATGAGAATATCAATAGATGAGAATAGATATTTAGCTTATTCAGATTCAAAGATTTATAAACTTGGAGATAAGGTGAGGGTTAAAGTTATTAGAGTAATAAAAGAATTTAAAAAGTTAATCCTTGAACTTTAAAATTTTGGAAATTATGAAAGTGTTTAATTTAATAAACCTGATAATAGCAAAGAAAGACCAGATAATATTTGTATTAGCAATAATCATTATAGCAATCGTTATACTACTTTATAGTTCATTTTCTTCAAAAAGAGTAAGTGCGGATAGTCAGGTTAATTTTGTTCAGGGATTTTATGCTCTTCAATTTGGTGATACAATAAATGCTCCAAAAATTCTTATGGAAACATATTCTAGAAATAAGTCTAATTTTATAGGATTCTTGTCAGGATTAGCTTTAGCAGATTATTATTATAAGCTTGGAAAGGAAAACAATAGTGTAAGTATTTTAAAAAGCATAAAATCTTCTGATAAAATTGGCCAAAGTGCTCTTGCTTTATTAAAATTTGATACAAAAGCAAATATGGGAAACATAAAAGGAGCAATTTCTGAATTAAACAAAAAAACTGGATTTAAATCTATTGATAATTACCTCGCTTATAGAAAAGCTAAATTACTTTTAATATCTGGAGATAAAAAAAGAGCAATAAAAATCTTAAAAGAAATCTCAAAGAGCGAAGGAGCTTTTTCCGAAATTGCCAAGCAAGAATTAAAATTATTAGGGGAGAAATTATGATCTTTAATACAACTAGATCAAAAATTATTTCGCTGTTATCTTATATTTTCCCATTTGGCTTTATTATACCCCTATTATTCCAAGAATTTGAAAATGAATATCTTAAATTTAATATCATTCAAGGGTTTGTTGTGAATATTCTTTACATGTGCTTTATAATTTTATATTTTATGTTAGCACTTTTAATTGGACCTATTCCATATGTAGGTTATCTAAAAAATCTTGTAGGATTTTTATTCTTGGGTATATCACTTTTTATAACAATAAGAGTTTTTATCGCTGTTTTAGATGAGGAAATGTATAAAATTCCTTTTATAAGCTTTTTTGTAGAAAGCTTTGAAAAGTAGGAGAGGCTTATGTTTTTAAATAATGAACGATTTACAGAAAGAACAAAAAGAGCCCTTTTAAGTGCAAGGGAGGAAGCATTGAGATTCGGAAACGAATATATAGGTACAGAACATCTTTTACTTGGGATTCTTAACATAAATGAAGGGATAGCTATTGCAGCTCTTACAAACCTTGGTATTGATTTAGAAGAATTAAGAACATCAATAGAGCATTCAATACATAGGGGTGAAATATCAAGAAGAAATACCCCGTCTGAATTACCATTAAATACATCATCAAAAAGAGCAATAAATAATGCTATTGAAGAAGCAAGAAGAATGGGACAATCCTTAGTTGGACCAGAACACTTACTACTTGGTCTTTTGAGAGATAGAAGATCCTTAGCAGCACAAATTTTGGAAAGTATGGGAATAGATTATGACAGTTTAAGACAAGAAATAATAAAATTATTAAGTCAAGGAAAGTCGGATGAGCCATATTCAAGTTATGGATATTTCCAAACTTACGAACAAAGAAGAATTCCTAGCCAAATGCCAAGACAATCAAATACTAAAACTCTTGATAGCTTCTCAATTGATTTAACACAGCTAGCAAGAGAAGGAAAACTTGATCCCGTAATTGGTAGGGAAGAAGAAATAGAAAGAGTTATTCAAGTTCTTTCTAGAAGAAAGAAGAATAATCCTGTTTTGATTGGGGAACCTGGAGTTGGTAAAACTGCTATTGTTGAAGGTTTAGCTCAAAGAATAGCAAATGATGAAGTTCCACCACCACTTAAAAATAAGAGAATTGTTGCATTAGATTTAGCTGCAATTGTAGCAGGCACTAAGTATAGAGGTCAATTTGAGGAAAGAATAAAAGCAATATTAAATGAAGTTATCAATGCTCCTGATGTTATACTATTTATAGATGAATTACATACGATGATAGGAGCTGGTGCTGCAGAGGGAGCTCTTGATGCTGCAAATATATTAAAGCCTGCATTAGCAAGAGGGCAAATTAGACTAATAGGAGCCACTACACTTGAGGAATATAAAAAATACATTGAAAGAGATGGAGCATTAGAGAGAAGATTTCAACCAATTATTGTTGATCCTCCAAGTGTTGAAGAAACAATAAGAATTCTTGAAGGACTTAAAAGAGAATATGAAGAATTTCATGGTGTAATTTATACAAATGAAGCAATTGAAGCAGCTGCAAAACTATCAGATAGATATATTCAAGATAGATACTTGCCAGATAAAGCAATTGATGTTCTTGATGAAGCTGGTGCAATGGTTAAACTTACCAAACAAATAGATGATCCTGAATTAAATCGTCTTCAAAGAGAACTTGAACAGATAAGAAAAAGAAAAGCTTTTGCTGTAAGAAAAGAAGAGTACACTATAGCAGAAAAATTAAAACAAAAAGAGGATGAGATACTTGAAAAGATTAAAAAGAGAAGAATGGAAATTAAAAAAGAGGTCGCGGAAGTTACGAAAGAAGATATATCAAAAGTAATATCAAGATGGACTGGAATTCCATTAACTCAAATAAGTGCATATGAAGAAGAAAAATTATTACATCTTGAAGAAGAGCTTAAAAAATATGTAATAGGGCAAGATGAGGCAGTAAGTCTCTTAGCAAAAGCAATAAGAAGAAGTAGAGCTGGAATAAAAGACCCCAAAAGACCTATAGGATCGTTTGTATTCTTGGGTCCTACAGGTGTAGGAAAAACTGAATTAGCAAAAAGCTTAGCTCGCTTCTTATTTGGAAGTGAGGATACACTTATTAGAATAGATATGAGTGAGTATATGGAAAAGCATAACGTTTCAAGGCTTATTGGTTCTCCGCCAGGTTATGTTGGTTATGAAGAGGGGGGACAACTAACTGAAAGGGTAAGGAGAAAACCTTATAGTGTAGTTTTATTTGATGAAATTGAAAAAGCTCATCCAGATGTATTTAATATACTACTTCAAATTCTTGAAGATGGAATTTTAACAGATGGTCTTGGTAGAACTGTAAGCTTTAGAAATACTATAATAATTATGACTTCGAATGTGGGAACGAGAAATGTTACAGAAACAAAACAGCTTGGATTTTCTGTAAGAGAAGAGAAAGGATTGAACTTAAAAGAGCTTGAGAAATTACTGAAAGATGAATTTAAAAAGCTTATGGCTCCAGAACTTTTAAATAGAATTGATGAAATAATAGTATTTAAACCTTTAACCAAAGAAGAATTAAAACAAATTGTAGAGGTTATGTTAAGAGATTTAAGAGAAAGACTTTCTGAAAAGAATATAACCATTAGAGTTTCAGATAATTTAAAGACTTTTCTTGTAGAAGAAAGCTATAGTCCGGATTTTGGGGCGAGACCTTTAAGAAAAGCAATTAGGAAATACATTGAAGAGTCGATAAGTGAAGCAATTATAAGAGGTGAAATTAAAGAAAACTCAAGCGTATTGATAGATTTGAATGAAAATAAGGAGGTAATATTTAGAATTGATGTTTTAAGTGAAGTTTGATGGTAATAGATATTATAACAAGTGTTGAGAGAATATTTAGTAGTTTTTTTGAAGTTGGTCCTGTAAAAAAAGCAATAGAGAATAATAGTTTAAAAATTAGAATTTTTAATTTGGTAAATTTTGTTAAGCATCCAAAAGAAATTGATGATTATCCATATGGTGGTGGAAGTGGAATGGTTATAAAAGTTGAACCAGTATATAAAGCTTTATTGAAAGCAAAAGAAGGTTTTGATGAAAATCACGTAATTTTTTTATCTCCACAAGGTAAATTACTAAATCAGAAAAAAGTAAGGGAGCTTTCTCAAAAAAAACATTTAATATTAATCTGTGGAAGATATAAGGGGATTGATGCAAGAATAGAATATTTTGTAGATGAAGAAATTTCAATTGGTGATTATATCTTATCAGGTGGAGAAATTGCAGCAATAGTTTTAATAGATGCTATTTCAAGATTATTGCCATATGCTGTAAATGATCCTATTTCTGTAGAAACTGATTCATTTGAAGATGGACTGTTAGATGCTCCATATTATACGAGGCCTGTTGAATTTATGGGTTATAAAGTTCCTGATGTTTTACTAAGTGGAGATCATAGAAAAATTGAAGAGTGGAGAAAAGAAGAAAGAATTAGAAGAACTTTACAAAAAAGACCCGATTTATTAAATAAATGATAATTCCCGTTTTGTGCTATCATAATATAAGCAGAGCTCCGTATTTTAATGTTAAAAGAAGAAGTTTACATACAACACCACTAAATTTTTATTTACAAATGAAATTATTAAATTTTCTTGGATATAGAGGATTGTCTATATCAGATGCTTGGGATTATATAATAGGAAAAAAGTTTGGGAAAGTTGTTATTCTTACGTTTGATGATGGATATTATGACAATTTCAAAAATGCATTACCTATATTAAAAAAATTTGATTTTACTTCTACTCTCTTTGTAGTAAGTGATCTTATTGGTAGTTACAACAAGTGGTATTATAAAGAAGCAAATATGATAAAGCGCTTGATGAACGAAGATGAAATAAAAATTTGGATTGATAACGGTATGGAAATAGGTAGTCATACAAGAACACATCCAGATTTAACAAAAATACCAATTCATGAACTTGAAAATGAGATAATAAGGAGCAAAGAAATTCTTGAAAGGAAATTTAAAGTTGAAGTTAAACACTTTTGTTATCCATATGGGAAATATAACGATGATGTAGTAAATATTGTCAAGAGAGCTAATTACAGAAGTGCTTGGACGTTAGATAGAGGAAGATTTAGGGTTGGTGATGATATTTTCAGAGGAAAGAGAATTAATATTCCCAAAGATGCAAATTTAATTAGATTTTATATTAAAATTTTTACATCATATGAAGACAAAAAGTTTATTCTTCAATTTTCATAACTTGTAAGAATATTTCGCTCGGAACTTCAACTCTTCCTATCATTTTCATGCGCTTTTTGCCTTCTTTTTGCTTTTCTAATAACTTCCTTTTTCTCGTTATATCTCCACCATAACATTTGGCAGTTACATCTTTTCTAAGAGGTGGGATTCTTTCGCTTGCTATTACTCTTTTTCCAATACTTGCTTGAATTTTTACCTCAAATAATTGTCTTGGAATTAAGTTTCTAAGTTTTTCTACAACTTTTTTAGAAGTTTCATAAGCTTTTTCTCTTGGAACAACAAAACTTAATGCATCTACTTTTTCACTTGCTACATAAATATCAACCCTTACTAAATCACTTTCCTTAAAACCAATAAATTCATAATCCATAGAAGCATAACCTCTACTTAATGATTTTACTTTATCAAATAAGTCAAAAATGATTTCATAAAGTGGCATTTCATATTCAATCTCAACAGTCTTGCTATCAATATAAAAAATATTCTTTTGAATTCCTCTACGATTTTGTAAAAGTGTTATTAAACTTCCAAGATATTGAGAAGGAGTTATTATTTTTAATAAAACGTATGGTTCAAAAGCTTTTTCGTAATAATCTGGAAAGTCCTTTGGATTATCTATTAAAACTTCAGTTTTGTCTA
>JBDRXT010000017.1:0-17855 GCA_039803045.1 Caldifarciminota bacterium | reverse complement strand
CTCTCTTATTATCAAGTGTTATCAACTTAAATCCCCCTCTCTTATAAATTATCAAAATATTGTGTTCAGTTAAATTAGAAATAACTGCTCTAATTGAAAATCCTTTTTCATTAAACTTTATTAAAAAATCATCCTTAACATTTCTAAAGGATCGTGGAATAGAAATATAACTAATTGCTTCTAAAATTGTAGTTTTTCCAATACCATTTCTACCTATTATAAAATTAACATTTTCAGAAAATTTCAATTTTAATTCTGAAAACTTTTTAAAATTTATAAGTTCAATTTCCTTTATTTTCAAATGCTAAAATTTTAATGTTAATTTTTGCTTTCATTTTAAAACTGTCTATAAACAATTATTTTATAAGCGATTGTAAATGAAGAAGAGTTTTAGTACTTGCAAATGATTTGCATTTAATTTTCCATTAAAATTTCAAAACTATGAAAATAATTTTTTCTATTCTTATCCTCCTAACTATCTTAAGCTGTAAATCAAATAATGAAGTTAAACTTGGACCTATAGACAAAAATCTTGCAAAGAAAGGTGAGGAGATTTTTGAAATGAAATGCAGTGTTTGTCATAAAATTGATGAGAAATATGTTGGACCTCCAATTAGGGGAGTAACAAAAAGGAGAAAACCTGAATGGATAATGGATATGATATTAAACCCTGTTGAAATGACACAAAAAGATCCTATAGCAAAACAACTTTTAGCGGAGTATTTAATACAGATGACTTTTCAAAATGTTTCAAAGGAAGATGCAAGAGCGTTATTAGAATACTTTAGAAGTATAGATGAAGAAAATAAAAAATGAAGGGGGGTGGAAGTATGAGAAATTTTTTGATTTGGGTAACAATTTTTATAATTTCTATTTTTGTGGGTTGTGCTCCTAGGAAGGAAGCTGCTTTGAGTGATATTGCTCAAAAGATTTATGTTGCTCCTGGATCTCATGATGAATTTTATGTTTTCTTCTCTGGTGGATTTGGGGGTCATGTAACAGTTTATGGTATTCCATCTGGTAGAGTACTTAAGGTAATAAAAGTATTTCAACAAGATCCAGAAACTGGATGGGGTTATAGCGAAGAGACAAGACCAATGCTTATGACATCATACGGTTTTATTCCTTGGGATGATACACATCATCCCTGGTTATCTCAAACTAATGGTGAATATGATGGAAGGTGGCTATTTATAAATGCTAATAATGTTCCGAGAATAGCAAGAATAGATCTTAGATTTTTTGAAACTACAGAAATAATTGAAATACCAAATTCTGCTGGCAATCACTCATCTCCGTATGGAACAGAAAATACCGAATATGTTGTAGCAGGTACAAGATTTTCAATCCCAATTCCACAAAGAGATGTTCCAATAGAATCTTATAAAGATAATTTTAAGGGAACAATAAGCTTTATAAAAGCAGATGAACCTGGTAAAATGGATATTGCATTTCAAATACTTATGCCCGGCTTTAACTATGACCTTGCAAGGTGTGGAAGAGGTCCATCACATGGTTGGTGCTTCTTTACATCTTATAATTCAGAACAAGCTTATACATTACTTGAGGTAAATGCTTCACGAAATGATAAAGATTATATTGCTGCAATAAATTGGAAGAAAGCAGAGGAGTGTATAGCTCAAGGAAAGTATCAGGAGATGCCTGCAACTTATTACCACAATTACTACGATGAAGAGAAGCATATGGCTGTTTCCGAGGTTAAAAAGTCTGTAAAGGTTATAAATCCTAAGGACTGTCCAGGTGTAGCCTACTTTTTACCTACGCCCAAATCCCCCCACGGTGTTGACGTGTCTGACGATGGGGAATATATAGTAGGTGGTGGAAAGCTTGCCACTGTTATACCCATTCATTCCTTTTCTAAAATGCTAAAGGCCATAGAGCAGAAGGCTTTTGAAAAGGATATTGATGGTATACCAGTTCTTAAGTACGATGCTGTTTTGAATTGTGAAGTAGAAAAACCATGTCTTGGACCACTTCATACTGAATTTGATGGAAAGGGATATGCTTATACTTCATGCTTTGTATCCTCTGAAATTGTAAAATATGAATATAAGACATGTAAAGTTGTAGATAGAGCACCTGCTTATTATTCTATTGGACATTTACTCGTAATGGGTGGAGATACCAGAAAACCTCAGGGAAAATATATGATAGCTATGAATAAAATTACAAAAGATAGACAATTGCCAGTAGGTCCAGAATTATTGCAAAGTGCACAACTTTATGATATAAGTGGAGATAAAATTAGACTTATCTCTGAATTTTATACACTTGGAGAACCTCATTATGCACAAGGAATATTAGCATCAAAAATAAAAGAAAATATAGCTAAGATATATCCTCTTGAAAAGAATAAACATCCATTTGCTGTTAAATCTGAGAAGGAAGCAAGAGTTGAAAGGAAAGGTAATGTAGTTCATGTTTATATGGCTTCTATAAGATCACATTTTACACCTGATAATATAGAGGGTATAAGGGTTGGAGATACAGTATATTTCCATGTTACAAATCTTGAACAAGATTGGGATATTCCACATGGTTTTGCAGTAATGGGTTCAGAAGATGCAGAAATATTAGTAATGCCTGGTCAAACAAGAACACTTAAATGGATTCCAAAATCACCTGGTGTTTATCCCTTCTATTGTACTGACTTTTGCTCTGCGTTACATCAAGAAATGCAAGGTTATGTAAGAGTCTCACCATCTGGCTCTAACATTCCTCTTAAATATTATACAGGATTACCAAGCCCACAATCTCAAAAATGAAAGTGAATTTGATTTCAAGAGGGCTCTTAGCCCTCTCTTCAATTTTGCTTATTTCTATATTCTTTTTCCCACTTTGGAAAATCCAACTTATAGCTCCTCAATACCCAGAGGGTCTTACTTTGTATATCTGGATAAATAAGATTACAGGAAAAACAGATTTTGATTTATATAACATAAACTTGTTAAATCACTATGTTGGAATGAAGCCTGTTCCATCTTCTATACCAGAACAAAAAATTATGCCTATTATAGGAGGAATTCTAATAATTTTTGGTATGTTTTCTTCCATTTTTAACAAAAGAATTTTGCTTTATATTTATTCTCTAATGCTTATAATTTGCGCGATTTTAGGACTTGGTGATTTTTATAGGTGGGAATATGAATATGGCCATAATCTTGATCCTGATGCTCCTATTAAAATGGATCCTTTTCAACCACCACTTATTGGAACAAAGCAATTATTAAATTTTACAGTCTCTTCGTTTCCACACACAGCTGGATACTTAGCAATAATTTCGGTTATTCTTTCATTTATAGCAATTATAATAGATGTTAAGCTTTACAAGAAAGGAATAACATCGATTAATTTAATTTATTTATTATTTTCTGTTTTTTCCTGTAATGTTAAAAATGAACCAGAGCCTATAAAAATTAATGAGGATGTTTGTAATCTTTGTAAAATGGTAATAATGGATAAGAAATTTGCGGCACAAATAATAACTAAAAAGGGAAAAGTTTATAAATTTGATTCAATAGAATGTATGATTGCTTATTATAATAAAAATGAAAAAGATATAGAGAAAGCATATGTTACTAATTTTTTAAATCCAGATGAATTTATAGATGCGAAAAATGCAGTTTACTTAAGAGCACCTGAAATAAAAAGCCCTATGGGTATGAATTTATCTGCTTATAAAAGCTTAGATGATGCAAGCAAGGTTTCAAAAGAGGGGGAAATTCTGGATTTTGAAAAGTTAAGAAATTTGATAAAGAAGGAATTTCATTTTCATCACTAATTTATGATAATTACTGTTTGCTCAGAGTGTTATTTTAAGGATATACAAAATGCAATAAATTTTTCAAAAGATGGTGATAAAATAATAGTAAAATCAGGAATTTACAGAAATCCTATTATTATTAACAAAAGTATTGAACTTATTGCAAATGGGGAAGTTATTTTAGATGGAGAGGGTAAATATCAGATAATAACAATTTTAGCAAGCAATGTGAAATTAGAAGGTTTTATTATAAAAAATTCTGGTACGTCGTATAGTGAAGATATTGCGGCTATTAAATTGAAATATTTAAGTAATTGTGTAATAAAAAACAATAAGGTTTTAAATAATTTTTTTGCTATTTATCTTGAGAGAGTAAAAAATTGTATAATTGAAAATAATGTTATTATAGGATTTGGAAAGAGTGAAGGTTCATCCGGTAATGGTATTCATGCATGGGATTGTGAAAGTCTTTATATATATAAAAATTATATAAAAGGTCATAGAGATGGAATATATCTTGAATTTGTAAGAAATAGTAGAGTAAGCGAGAATATAAGTGAATATAATTTGAGATATGGTCTTCATCTTATGTTCTCTAATGAAAATTTATTTATAAAAAATAAATTTTATAGGAATGGTGCAGGAGTAGCGATAATGTATTCTAAGAGCGTAGATGTTACAGAAAATATATTTGAGAGAAATAGTGGTCAAGCAAGTTATGGATTTCTACTGAAAAATTTAACTGATAGCAAAGTTTATAATAATGAATTTATAAACAATACGTATGGAATTTATCTTGAGGAGTGTAATAGAATAATTTTTAAGGAAAATTTGTTTAAGAATAATGGTTGGGCAATAAGAATATATGCAAATAGTGAAAATAATTTATTTGAAAAAAATTTATTCCTAAATAACGCCTTTGATGTTTCGACTAATACAATAACATATTTTAAAAATACATTTTTGAGGAATTATTGGGACAATTATCAGGGTTATGATTTAAATAGGGATAATATAGGTGATATACCTTATAGACCTGTATCATTTATAGGAGTTATATTTGAGAAATATCCTATTTCCCTGTTGTTTTATAATAGTTTTTTAATGTTAATTATAGATTTGATGGAGAAAGTCATACCTATCTTTAATCAAAAGGATGTTATTGATAGTGAACCATTAATTAAATGATAAGACTAGAAAATATATATAAATCTTTTGGTAAAAAAACGTTGTTTGAAGACTTAAATGTTCAGTTTCAAGAAGGTAAATTAACAGCAATTATTGGACCTAATGCTTCTGGGAAGACAACACTTGTTAAAATTATTCTTGGTCTTGTAATTCAAGACAAAGGTAAAGTATTTATAAATGGTAAAAATACATTTAAAGATTCATCATATAGGAAGTTAATAGGATATATGCCACAAATTCCTGATTTTCCAGAAAATTTAACTATAAAGGAAATATTAGAAATGGTAAAAAATCTTAGAAATGAAAATTTAAAAATGTTTGATGAAATTATTGAAATACTTAAATTAAATAATGAGTTAAATAAAAAATTTATAAATTTATCTGGTGGAACAAGACAAAAGGTAGGTGCTTTATTAGCGTTTTGTTTTGATCCGCCAATTTTAATACTTGATGAGCCTTTTGTTGGACTTGATATTCTTAGTGCCTATAATTTAAAATCACTTATAATAAATGAGAAAGAAAGAGGAAAAACAATAATTTATATATCACATATATTATCTGAAGTTGAGGAGTTAGCTGATTATATCATGTTTATAACATACGGAAATGTTTTATTTTTTGGAAGTATAAATGAACTTAAAGAAAAGACAAAGAAAAATAAGCTTGAGGATGCAATACTATGCTTATTAAACTCATGAAATATGAGCTTTTTGACATTTTTAAAAGCAAATGGCTTATATTTATATTTCTTTTTTATTCTTTTATTGGATATATATTTTCATATTTTGGAAAGGAACTTACAAGAGCTATTTTATCTCATGCAAATGTCTCTCTTATTACATTATCACTTTTTTCTATTCTATTTTCTTCCACTTATATTTATAACAATACTAAATTCATAGAATTTATTATTACTCAACCAGTTAAAAGAAAAACTATTTTTATTTCCATTTTTCTTAGCATAACATTATCATTAACAATAAGTTTTTCTATTGGTTCCTTTTTACCATTTTTTTACTTTTATTCTTTTAACTTTAATTATTTAAAGATTTTATTTCTAAATTGCTTTATTATTCCTCTTTTTGTATCCTTAGGTATGTTTTTAGCAATTATTGAAAGAGATAAATTAAAAGGTATAGGTTTTGCAATTCTAATCTGGCTTTTTACTTGTGCTTTGTATGATAGTATTCTCCTTTATATCACAATAGCTTTTTCATCTTATCCCATAGAGAAAATTATTATATTTTTAACATTAATAAATCCTCTTGATTCATTTAGACTCATTACTTTGATGGATACAGGACTTTACGAAATTATGGGTTTTGTTGGTAAATGGCTTTTGAAATATTTTAGTAATTTTTGGATTATTTCAATTATTCTTTCTTTAATATATACCGCGTTTTTTACATTGCTTTCAATTTTTATTTTTGAAAGGAAGGATTTTTGAAAATGAAAGCTATTTTTATTTTAACTTTTATAATTTTTTCTTGTAACAAGCAAGGGAGGGTTTTAAAATACGAGGAAATTAAAAAACTCTTTAAGGATAGGGGATGTACAAATTGTCATGATATCAAAAGAAAGCTTGTTGGTCCATCTTTTTTAGATATAGCAAAAGCATATAAGAATAATAAAAAAGCGGAAGAGATACTATTAAAGTCAATTAAAAATGGTTCTTGTAATAAGTGGGGTTTAGATTGTATGCCAAAGCAGGAATTAAATCCTATGGAAGCAAAACACATGATAAAATGGATAATAAATTTGGAAGAATAGGCTTTAAAATTTTATAACTTATGGATGGGTTAAATGTAAAATTTAAAGAACCTTATAAAGGTTATGAAATGGCATTTTCTTTGGTTGATATAGATAAAATAAAGATTCCTACTATACAAAGGGAACTTTCTGATAGTTTGATAAAAAACTTGATGATGTCTATGGAAAAAGTAGGATTTATTGACCCGATAATTGTAATTCCTTCTGATGATGAAAATTATTTTGAGGTTATAAATGGTCAGCATAGGTTAGAAGCGGCGAAACTTCTTGGAATTACTAAACTTCCTTGTGTAATTTTACCAAAAGAAATGAAAAAATTCATAATTAGTATGAATATAGAAAAAGCTCCAAATTTAAAAGATAAAGCTCATCAGTCATACGAAATATTTAAAGAACATTTAGAAAAATATCCACAAATGAAAGAATATGAACTTTCAAACTTAATTGAATTTCCGTATTATTTAACTATAGGTTTTATAACTGATGAATTTGATGACAAAAGATTTCCTGCTTATGCTTTCGAGAAAGTTTTAAATAAGATAGATAATTGGACAGATTTAGAATTGCCTCAAGCGAGAGAAGAGAGAATAAAGAGAGCAAAAGTTCTTTTAGATTTAAGAATTGTGCTTGATGAAAGATATAAAGAACTTGGTCTTAAAAATGCACTAAATAAAGAAGCAATAGTTTTAAAAGCATGGCAAACAATATATGGTAAAAGAGTTAGAGTTATAGAAGATGATTTTTATAATGCTATGGAAAAATTAAAAGAGACAATTCCAAATATAACTATTACTGAAGAGGAAGAAGAGTTATAATAAATTTTAACTTTAGTTAACATAAGATAACTTATGTGTAAAAAACTTTTTTATTGTTCAACGAGTTCCACTCTTCTGTTTTTTGCTCTTCCTTCCTCATTCGAATTTGATGCTACAGGAGCAAGGGGACCAACACCAAAAGGTTTTAGTCTATTACTACAGCTTCTGCTCTTTTCTTTGAAAGCTCAATATTATATTCGAGCTTTCCAACATTATCAGTATGACCGACAACATATAGCTTTATTTCAGGATGCTCTTTCAAAAACCTTGCTATTTCTTCAATAGTTGGTTTTGATTCGGGCTTTATTTTTTAGTTGTGTAAAAATATCCTCTGCTTTTATAAGTCCCCCCTCTAATTTTTTAGCCTCTACAATTGGTCCATCCATCGAAGGCAAAACACAAACAGAGATAATTTTATCTTTTTCCTTATTTTTTGCCGATAAATAAAAGAAATTTTTTTCATCATCACTTGAAGCATATACATTCCAGAAATAAAGAGAGATAAACTTTCTTATTCCAGCAATTTCACTCCCCCTGGCTGAATACAGAATATCAAAATTTGCTTTCTTAATTGCCTCTTCGTAGTTCTTAAAAACTTCAAAAGTACTTCTATTTTTTGGTGCTTGATACTGAATCTTTGTAACTTTCCCTTCGACTCTTTCTTTTTTTGCAGTTTGAATATCGAGGATTTTACTGGCCCAAGAAGAATCTCAAACTCACCAAACTCTTTTTGATCATAGTAATAAATATAAGAACCTGGATATCTTGAGACTATTGGATGGTCCTTGCTTCCTTTTACATCTTCCTGAGCCAATATTTTGTTTACTACGAATAATGAAAAAACTAGAAATTTTAAAAAAGTTCTATTCATTTTACTAAAAATTTTAAAGTATTTCTTAATAAGAGTCATTTGCATTAAAATTTTAAAATTCTATGTTTAAGCCTGCTGGGGATCAACCAAAAGCTATTAGAGAAATTTTAAGAAGAATTAGAGAAAATAATAAATATGTTGTATTGCTTGGAGCAACAGGAACTGGAAAAACATTTACTATTGCAAATGTTATAAAAGAACTAAGAAGACCAACATTAATAATTTCCCATAATAAAACATTAGCTGCTCAACTTTATGGTGAATTAAAAGAATTATTACCAGATATGGCAGTTGAATATTTTATATCTTATTACGATTATTATATTCCTGAATCTTATATTCCAGAAACTGATACATATATTGAAAAGCAAGCTGATATTAATGATGATATAGAAAGACTTAGACTTAGAACAATTGCAAGTTTATTTAGTAGGAGAGACGTTGTAGTTGTTGCAAGTGTATCTTGTATATACGCACTTGGAAACCCAGATGATGTTAGAGAATTTTTTGTTCTATTTGAAAAGAACAAAGAGTATAAAAGAAGACAACTTATTGAAATGTTGCTTTCTATGCAATATAGAAGAAATGATATTGAACTTCAAAGGGGAACATTTTCTATAAGAGGGGAAATTATTGATATTCAACCTGCTTATGAGGAAGCAATATTTATAAGACTTGAATTTTTTGATAATATATTAGAGAAAATTACAATAAGAGACAAACTTACTAAAAAAATTATTCAAAAAGTAAATTCATATGCCCTCTATCCTGCCAGTCCATTTGTAACGCCTGAAGAAAAACTAAAAATTGCACTTAAAAATATAGAAGAAGAATTAAGAGAAAGAATTAAATACTTTGAAACTCAAGGAAGGTATTTAGAGGCAAGAAGATTAGAACAAAGAGTTAAGATGGATTTAGAACTCTTAAGAGAAACTGGAACATGTCCAGGAGTTGAAAATTATTCAAGACATTTAAGTTTAAGACCACCCAATTCAAGACCTTGGACACTAATTGACTATTTTCCAAAAGATTTTTTATTGGTAATAGATGAAAGTCATGTAACTATTCCTCAACTTAAGGCAATGTATAGGGGTGATAGAACAAGAAAAGAAAAACTTGTAGAATTTGGGTTTAGATTACCTTCTTGTCTTGATAATAGACCATTAAAGTTTGAAGAACTTGAAAGCTTATGGAATCAAGTTATATTCATGAGTGCTACTCCAGGACCGTACGAATTAAATCTAGTTAATAACGATGTAGTAGAACAAATAGTAAGACCAACAGGTATAGTAGATCCGGAAATAGAGGTAAGGAAAACAATTAACCAAATAGATGATATTTTAAATGAAATTAGAACTAGAATTGAAAAAAATGAGAGAGTTTTAATTACAACTACAACCAAGAGAACAAGTGAAGAAATTTCAGATTTCTTAGTAAATGTAGGAATAAAAGCTAAACACTTACATTCAGAATTAGATGCTATTGAAAGGGTTGAAATATTGAGAGATTTAAGACTTGGGAATATTGATGTTATAGTAGGAGTTAATTTATTAAGAGAAGGATTAGATTTACCTGAGGTATCCTTAGTTATTATACTTGATGCAGACAAGAAAGGATTTCTAAGAAGTTATACCGCTCTTATTCAAACGATTGGAAGAGCTGCAAGGAATGCAGCAGGAAAAGTTATATTATATGCAGATGAAATTACAGAAGCAATGAAAAGCGCAATCGAAGAAACTGAAAGAAGAAGAAAAATACAAATTGAATATAATCAAAAGCATGGGATAATTCCAAAAACTATTAAAAAGTCGATAGATCAGATATTAAGAATAACTTCTGTTGCGGATGAAAGGATATTTACCAAAAAAGCGTTTGAAACGATTGAAAATGAGGTAAAGAAGGAAATTGAAGAATTATTAAAACAAAAGAGTAAAATCGAAGTAATAGCAGAATTGGAATACAGAATGAAAAAAAGTGCTAATGAATGGGATTTTGAAAGAGCTATGGTTTATAGAGATGCTATATTTAGATTAACAAAGAAACAACTTTAACACCTTTAAAATTCTCATCTATGTTAAGAACCCATACATCTTTTGAACTAAAAAAAGAACTTATAGGAAGTGAAGTTATAATTTGTGGTTGGGTAAGAAGAATTAGAGAAGTTGGAGGAATTAATTTCATTGACTTAAGAGATAGATATGGAAGAGTTCAAGTAGTAATTGAAGATAAAACTTTAATTGAAAACTTAGATATAGCACTTGAATATGTAATAAGAGTAAAAGGGCTTGTAAGAAGAAGACCAGAAAAAGATATAAATCCAAATCACCCAACAGGAGAAATAGAAGTTTTAGCAAAGGAAATTGAGGTTTTAAATACATCAAAACCACTACCCTTCTTACCAGAGGATAATATTCAAACAAGTGAAGAAACGAGACTTAAATATAGATTTATAGACTTAAGAAGACCAATAATGCAAAGAAACATTATAATAAGACACAAAACAGCATTAATTGTCAGAAATTTTTTATCAGAAAATGGATTTATAGAAATTGAAACACCTTTTTTAACAAAGTCTACACCAGAAGGAGCAAGAGATTTTATAGTTCCTTCTCGTTTAAACCCAAGAAAATTTTATGCGCTTCCCCAATCACCCCAATTATATAAACAAACTTTAATGATTTCTGGATTTGATAAGTATTTTCAGATTGTAAGATGTTTTAGGGATGAAGACTTAAGATCAGATAGACAACCAGAATTTACCCAGATTGATATTGAAATGAGTTTTGTAGATGTTGAAGATGTACTAGATATAACTGAGAGATTAATTCAAAAAATTTTTTATGAAATTTTAGGTATAAAATTAGAAATCCCATTTTTGAGATTAAGCTATAGAGATGCTATAGTAAATTATGGATCTGATAAACCAGATTTAAGAAGCGAAATAAGACTTACAGATTTAACTGAAATCATAGAAGGCTTTAAGATATTTGATGAAATTAAATCAAAAAATGGAAAAATAATAGCCCTTTCAATACCGCTTGATTTATCAAGAAAGGAAATAGAAGATTTTAAGAAAATAGTTAGTGAATTTGTTTTTTTTAAGAAGTTTAACAATCAAATTAGTGGTCAAATAGCAAAATACGTTAAAAATTACCAAAATTTAGAGGATGGAACTTATATTGTAGTAGCTGGATATAACTTAAAGCCTTATAAAATGCTTGGAAGTTTAAGAAATGAAGTTATTAAAAAATACAAATTGTTTAAAAAAGAATGGTCAATATTATGGGTCTTAGATTTTCCACTTTTTGAATGGAATGAAGAAGAAAAAAAGATAGAACCATCTCACCATATCTTTACAAGTATATATAGTGAAGATTTAAGAAAGTTCGAGGAACTTGAAGTAAGAATAAAAAATGGAGAAAGTTATTTAGATTTAATAGAAAGTATTAGAGGTAAACAATATGACTTGGTAATAAACGGGAATGAAATCGGTTCAGGTTCTATAAGGGTTCACAAAAGGGATTTGCAAGAGAGATTTATGAAAATTATTGGCTTGAGTGATGAGGAAATAAATAAAAAGTTTGGTTTTTTCTTAAATATTCTTGAATATGGTGCTCCACCACATGGAGGTATAGCATTAGGATTTGATAGAATTGTAGCATTATTAACAAATAATGAAAGTATTAGAGAAGTTATACCATTTCCGAAAACTACTTCAGGTCAAGCATTATTTGAAGAAGCTCCATCCGAGATAGATATTAGCTTATTAAATGAACATAAAGAAACATTTAAATGGATAAATGAAATCCTAACTTAAAATCTTAAATATTTATTAATCAAACAATTAAAGTTTTAATAGTTTAATACATTGATAATCAGTTAATTAAAGTATTTTTTGTTGAAAAATTTTAAAGAAATTTTTATTTAAGCTCTTGTAAATAAAAAATTTAGAATCTTTAAAATTTAATTCATTGATTATAAAAGATTTCTTAATCTATTTTCTACTACTCTACCTATTGAAAAAACAATTACTGATATAATAATGAGAACAAATTCCCATTTCATTGAACCCTTGAGCATAGCAATTATAGCTAGAAAACCAATTCCCAGACCTATTGCTTGAACAAGCTTAGACAACAAAATTAAAAAATAAATCATATACTAGACCTAATATAAATTATATCTCCATCATTCACAACATAATTCTTCCCTTCAACTCTAATTAATCCCTTTTCCCTTGCTAGTTTCAAATCTTTAACTTTTATAAATTCATTATAATTTATAACTTCAGCTCTTACAAAGCCTCTTTCCAAATCTGAGTGGATTTTTCTTGCTGCGTCTTTTGCGCTTTGCCCATTTTTTAGTATCCAAGATCTAACTTCCTTTTCTCCAGCAGTAAAAAATAATATAATTGAAAGTTTCTTTTTAATTAAGCTTATCAAGTTATTGCGTAATGGTTCAAAACCATACAATTTCAACAATTCTAATCTTTCCTCATAATCTAAATCTTTTACTTCTTCTTCTAATTTTAGATTTGTTAAAACATAATCAAAATCTTTCAAAACATTTAATAAAGATTTATCAACATTTTCTCCTTCAAAGACATTATAAACGAATATCATAGGTTTTTGAGTAATAAAACTAATATCCCTCAATAATAATAAATCATTCTGATTCAAAACAACAGAATTTAAGAATTTTTCGTTTTCTAAATGAGTTTTTAATTTATTGAAAAGTTCAATAACTTTGCTATTTCCAACTTTTTTTGCATTTTCAATCCTTCTTTCCACAATTTTTAAATCAAAAAATATTAATCTAAATTTTAACTCATTAAAATCATAAAGATTCCTAATTACAAGAATTAACAAGTTGTAAAGATAAACTTTTTCATCCAGATTGTCAATATCCGCAATTTCGATAAAAGCATGTGTTATTTTTTTTGGTTTAAATATTTTTGCTAGTTCATCAACTCTTTCATCATATAGTGTTAATATACCTTCTTTGGATTGTGAGTTAGATAATATCCTAAACAAAGTGCTTTTCCCAACCCTATTTAATCCAAAAATAGCACATTTCATATCTTATTTAATACTCGTTTATTACCTTAATAACATACTCTACTTCTTCATCTGTAAGTTCTGGAAAAATGGGGATTGAAACCGTAGTTCTTGCTAGTTCTTCTGTAACAGGTAAAGAACCTTGACTATAATTTAAAAATCTATAAGCCTTTTGTAGGTGAACAGGCTTTGGATAGTGAAGTGCATAACCAACTTTAAATTTTTCTAAATGTGAAATAAATTTATCTCTATCTTTTACTTTTATGACAAACAAATGATAAACACCTTTTGAACCTTCCACTAATTTCTGAAATGTAATTTTTGGGTTTTTAATACTGTTTAAATATTTATTTGCTATTTCTATTCTCCTTTCATTCCATTTATCTAAATATTTTAATTTAACATTTAAAACAGCTCCCTGAAATCCCTCCATTCTCATGTTATATCCAATTTCAATATGTTCATATTTTTTCTCTTGTCCCTGATTCCTAAGTATTTTTATTCTATTTGCTATATCTTCATAATTTGTAGAGATAGCTCCTGCCTCTCCATAACTTCCAAGATTTTTCGTCGGATAAAAACTAAACGTATTTACAATTCCAAATGTCCCTACCTTTTTATTATAATATTCAGCTCCATGAGCTTGAGCACAATCCTCTATTAAGTATAAATCATACTCCTTTGATATTTGAATTAACTTATTAATGTCAAATGGTTGTCCATATAAGTGAACACCAATGATTGCTTTTGTTCTCTTTGTAATCTTTCTCTTTACATCTTCTGGACTTATTTGCCACGTTTCCTCGTCAACGTCTGCAAAAACTGGTTTTGCACCTACGTAAGAAACACACCAAGCAGTTGCTATAAATGTTAGAGATGGCAAAATTACTTCATAATCTTCATTTATGTCTAATGACCTCATAGCTAAGTGTAAAGCGGATGTCCCATTGTTTAAAGCTATTACATGATTTACATTTAAATAATTTGCAAAATTTTTCTCAAATTTTTCAACAGCAAAACCTAAGGAAAACTCACAACTATCTATTACATTTTCAATCTCTTTTAATATTTCATGCTTTAAAAATTTTGCCTGCCTTTTGAGATCAAGAAAAGGAACGTTCATAAATTTGAAAGTTTAATGCATAAACCCTTAATGTTATTTTACGATAGAACAATTTAAACTTTTATTGATCTATTTTAAAAGAATAATTAACTCTTAACATTAAAATTTAGAAATTATGAAAAAGTTTTTAATTTTATCTTACTATTTTCCACCCTATGGGATACCTGTAGGTTATTTAAGAATTTATAAAATTGCAAAATTCTTAAAAGACAGAGGAAACGATGTTTTAATTTTCTCAAACAAAGGAGAAATTAGAATTGATACGAACATAGGTGATGAATTTAATGTTATTTGGATTGAAAATGAGCCTATAAAAAAAGAACTAAAGAAATTTAAACTTTTTAATTATATTGGTTGGCCTGATAGGAGAATATCATTTTTTTTAAGGGGATATAAGAAGTTTAAGAGTATCTTAAAGAAATTCAATCCAGATTATACAATAATTTCTGTCCCTCCATTTAGCACACTTCTTTTCTCTATTTTTATTCCTAAAAATAAACTAATTGTTGATTTTAGGGATATTTGGAGCTATGATTCACTTGAACTAATAAAAAGTCCTATTCAAAAGTATTTAACAGAAAACTTTGAAAATTACGTAATTAAAAAATCAAAGTTTTGTATTACCTTAAATAACTTAGCAAAACAGTACTTAGAGAAAAAACACAAACTAAATAAAATAATAGTAATACCTCACTTTTGGGATAGCTCTATTAAAATAGAACAAAAATCATTAAATAGTTCTTTTTTAACAATAGGTTATTTTGGAACAATAGATAGAAGGCAAGGATTAGAAAAAGTCTTAAAAGCTATAAGCGAATTAAATATTAAAATAAAAGTTTTATTATATGGTGTGGATACAGACGAAACAATAAACAAGCTATTAAAATTCTCGTTTGTTGAATATAAAGGACCAATACCATTTGAAAGAATACCAAAAATATATGTTGACATATTATTAGTTTGTCTTGATAGAATAAAAGGATATGAAATAATAAGTAATAGGAAAAGTAAGGAATTATTAGCCCTGAGAAAGCCTATTTTAGCAGTTATTCCAAATGATGGAATTATGTATAAGGAATTTTTAGAAATTGGAGATATTTACTTAGCTGATATTGATAATATTAATGAAATAAAGATGAAAATTTTAGAAATTTTTAATGATTGGAAAGAAGGAAAGTTAAAAGTTCCTAAGAATATAGAAATTTATAAAGATGAGCTTGTTCTTGAGAAACTCTATAAATCAATTTTTGAAGTTTAAAATTTTCTTATGCTTCAGAAGTTTGGAAATTTAACTCTTTTACTCTCATTTATATTTATCCTCTACTCATTCATTTCGCTTATAATTGGTAACTTTTTGAAAAGGGAGGATTTTATTATATCTGGTAAGAGGGCAATTATTTTGTCATCTATGTTTATTTTCATTGCTTCTATTTACTTATTAATTGCTCTTGTGATAGCTGATTATTCTATTTATTATGTAGCACTTCAAGTTTCAAATTCAACACCTATAATTTATAGAATTGCTGGATTTTGGGCGGGAATGGATGGATCAATGTTGTTTTGGAACTTGATTTATGGAATTTATATAATTTTTTATATAAATTCAAGTATCAAAAATCAAAAATTAATTTACAATTTTTCACTTCTTCCAATAAGCTTGATCTATTTGTTTTTTATTAGTGTTTTGTTTTTATTTTCAAATCCATTTAAAGAGAATTTTCAATTCATAGAAGATGGAAGAGGTCTTAATCCTCTATTATATACTTGGTGGATGCATGTTCATCCAATTTCAATATATTTAGGATATACAACCTTAGCTATCCCATTTGCTATTTCAATAGCAATGCTTCTTTCAAAAAATTTTAGTAGAGAAATTTTTTCTTATTTAAAAAAGTGGTCAATTTTACCATGGATATTTTTAACTCTTGGAATTTACTTTGGAGGGAGATGGGCTTATTTAGAACTTGGTTGGGGTGGTTATTGGGCTTGGGATCCTGTAGAAAATGCTTCATTTATTCCCTGGTTAACATTAACAGCTTTAATACATTCTTTAATTTTAAGTGAAAAATTTAATATGTTTAGAATTTGGAGTATATTACTTTCAATAATAACTTTCGTTTTTGTAATTCTTGGAACGTATATTACAAGAAGTGGAGCGTTAGTTTCAGTTCATAGTTTCGCTCAAAGTGAAATTGGTCCAATATTCTTTGGATTTATGATATTTATTCTAGTATTTGGTTTTTACTTAGTATTTTTGAATTACAAGAAATTGAAATCCGAAAGAGTTATTGAAAATTTAATTTCAAGAGAAGGATTTTTTCTATTAAATAACTGGATATTATTAGTTATTGCAATTATAGTAACTTTTGGAACACTTTTCCCATTTCTATCTAATATGATAATTGGTCATCAAGTAGTTGTTGGCCCTGTATTTTTTGAAAAAAGTACTTATATCCCATTTACTATAATGCTGTTTTTAATGGCTTTTGCTCCTTATATTCCATATCAGAAAATCCCAAGAGATTATTATAAAAAGTTCATTTTCCCATCTTTAATAAGTACTATTACAATTGCAACAGTTTATATTATTTTTAAAGATCTTGACTTTATAACGATAATTGCCCTTATGTCTATTGCTTTGATAATATATAACTTTTTGTTTCTTGAGAGAGTTGTAAGAGCTGGTACAATTGTCCATATTGGGGTTGCTATCCTTTCAATAGGAATTATTACAAATTCACTATTTAAACAAAGAAAAGAAGTAATATTAAGAAAAGGCGAAACTATTCAATTTCTAAATTACAAAATTACTTATAAGGATGTCAAAAACGGTTTTGCAGGAGATTATTTTTATAATGATATCAAACTTGAAATTGAAAATAATGGAAAAATTACTCAAAGTAATCCACAGCTTCGCTTTTATCATAAATGGAATATGAAAACACCAGAGGTTGATATTATTACTACACTTAAAGGAGATATTTATATAGCTGTAGGTGAAGTAGATGAAGAAGATAAAAGATTACATTTAGTATTATTTTATGAACCTTTTATTCAACTTATTTGGCTTGGTCCTATAGTTATGATTTTGGGAGCCTTAGTTAGTTATCTGTTATACTATATTTACAATCGTTATAAGTAATATATTTAGATATTCCGTTATTCAAAATTTCAATTTTTAGTTTTCCAGATATAGGTCCATCTTCTTTGTTAGAGCATAAGGAAATTTTTAGTGTATCTATAGTAT
>JBDRXT010000016.1:0-18094 GCA_039803045.1 Caldifarciminota bacterium | reverse complement strand
TATAACAAAAAACCATTTAAATTAGATGAACACATAAGCAGATTATTTTATAGTGCAAGTGAGATTGAACTAAAAATTCCTTATACAAAAGACGAAAACAAAAAAAACTTAATATCTTGGATAGAAAAATATAAAGAAATTTTTCCGCTAAGAATTCCTCTCTTTATAGATGGAAAAGAAATATATAAAAACGAAACATTCAAAAGCATAAGTCCAAACGATAAAAATATCATTGTTGCAGAAGTGTCTTCTGCTACTATAGAAGATGTAGATAAAGCCATAAATAGTGCTTATAAAGCATTTAAGTATTGGAGTAATTTAGGGGTAGAGGAAAGAGCAAATATCTTATTAAAAGCTGCAAAAAAATTGCGTGAAAGGAGATTTGAAATAGTTTCACTAATGAGCTATGAGGTATCCAAGAATTGGTCAGAAGCGGATGCTGATGTTGCAGAGGCTATTGATTTCTGTGAGTATTACGCAAGAGAAATGTTAGATATTGAAAGACACATAAAAGGAGGATTATATTACTTACCAAATGAACACAATACTTATTATTATATTCCACTTGGTGTTGTAGCAGTTATTCCACCTTGGAACTTTCCACTTGCAATACTCACAGGTATGACAGTTGCAGCATTAGTAACAGGCAATACAGTTGTATTAAAGCCAGCAAGTGATTCAGCAGCAGTAGGTTATAAATTAATTGAGATATTGAAAGAAGTTGGAATACCAGATGGAGTTATAAATTACATACCTGGTCCTGGTGGAGTAATAGGGGATTACTTAGTTGAACACCCATTAATAAGAATGATAGCATTTACTGGCTCAAAAGAAGTTGGTTCAAGAATTTACGAACTTGCATCCAAATTAAGAAGTGGACAAAAATTCTTGAAAAGAGTTATAGCAGAAATGGGGGGAAAAGATCCTATTATTGTTGATAGTTCAGCAAAAATAGATGATTATTTATTTAGTCAAATAGTAGTAAGTGCTTTTGGATTTCAGGGTCAAAAGTGTTCGGCTGCAAGTAGATTAATTATAGTTGAAGATGTGTATGAAGAAGTTATTGAAGGAGTTGTAGAATATAGCAAAAAATTATCTATAGGTCCAGCAACAGAAAATTATAACTTTAATGCAGTAATAAATGCAGGAGCTGAAAAGAAAATATTGAGTTATATTGAAATAGGAAAAAATGAAGGGAAATTAATTATTGGTGGTGAAAAAGCAGATATAGGAATTGATGGATTTTATATTAAACCTACTATATTTAAGGATGTATCACCAAAAGCAGTAATAGCTCAAGAGGAAATATTTGGACCTGTCTTATCAATAATAAAGGCAAAGGATTTTGATAATGCTATTGAAATTGCAAATGATAGTGAATACGGACTTACAGGTGCTGTTTTTGCAAGAGATAGACATAAGATTGAAAAAGCAAAGAGAGAACTTATGATTGGTAATCTTTATATAAATAGAAAATGCACTGGAGCTATTGTAGGTGTTCACCCGTTTGGTGGCTTTAATATGAGTGGTACAGATGCAAAGGCAGGAGGACCAGACTACTTACTCTACTTCTTACAAGGAAAGAGCGTTTCTGAATTAATTTAAAATAAACATTTTAAAAATTAGCTTTAAAATTTAAAATTATGAGTGAAGACTATAAGAAAAAAGATGACTTAAAACCAGAGACTTTAGTTTTAAGCTATGGTTATGTACCTGCATGGTCCGAATATGCTCTAAAGCCACCAATATACCAAACATCTACCTTTATATTTAAAAGTGCAGAAGATGGTAAAAAATTTTTTGAAATTGCTTATGGATTAAGAGAGAAAGAACAAACCGAACAAATTGGACTTATTTATAGCAGGTTAAATAATCCAAATATTGAAATTCTTGAAGATAGATTAACATTATACGATGAAGCAGAAGATGCTGCTGTTTTTTCAAGTGGAATGTCTGCTATTGCTACAACTATTTTAACATTCCTAAGACCAGGTGATAAAATTGTTTATTCTTCTCCTCTTTATGGTGGAACATATTATTTATTTGAACATTTTTTAAGGGACTTTAATGTAAAAGTTTTAAAATTTTACACACGAGAAGATGAAAATATAGCTATTGAACTAATTAGAAAAGAAAAACCTAAAATTATATATATTGAAACACCTGCAAATCCAACACTTGATATGGTTGATATAGAGCTATTTTCAAATCTATCAAAGGAAATTAATGCCCTTTTGATTGTAGATAATACTTTTCTTGGTCCAATATATCAAAAACCACTTAAATTTGGCGCAGATTTAGTTGTATATTCTGCAACTAAATACATAAGTGGACATAGTGATGTTGTTGCAGGTGCAGTTGTAGGGTATAAAAAATACATTGATGAAATTAAAAGAACAAGAACATTTCTTGGAACTATTACAGATCCAATTGATGCCTGGTTATTAACAAGAAGCCTTGAAACATTGAAAATCAGATTTGAAAAACAAGCAAAAAATGCAATCGAAATAGCAAAATTTTTAAGAGAGCATAAGAAAGTTAGAAAAGTTTATTATCCGGAATTATCTAATTCGAAGCAAAATCAAATTTATAAAAAACAATGTTTAGGACCTGGAGCTATGATTTCTTTTGATATTTACGGAGGAGAAGAAGAAGCATTTAGATTTTTAAATAGTTTAAAAGTATTTAGACTTGCAGTAAGCCTTGGAGGAACTGAATCCTTAGCAGAACATCCCTGGACTATGACTCATTCAGATATTGAAGATGAAGAAAAAATGAGAATTGGTATTACAAAGAGTATGATAAGATTATCAATAGGAATTGAGGATATAGAAGATCTAAAAAATGATTTAGACAGAGCTTTAAACAATGCATGATTTTATCTATTGAAAGTTCTACGAAATTCTTATCAATTGCTATTGCTAAAAGTTATGATGAAATTTTTTTAGAAGTTAATGTTTTTTTGGAGTTTTCACATACTGAAAATTTAAACAAATTATTAGAAGATTTAAAAATAAAGCTATCAGATATAAATGAGGTTATTATTTCAAAAGGTCCTGGCTTTTTTACATCTCTGAGAATATCAACATCTTTTGCAAAAGCTCTAAAAATTGTAAATAGTAATATTAAATTTAAAGCAATAAGTTCTCTAAAAAATGTTGCATATGAATTGAGAGGTTACAAAGTAATTCCAATTCTTCAAGCTCCAAAGAATCAAGTTTACGCTTGTGCATATAATGAAAATTTTCAATTAGTCTTAGATGAAGGAATTTATAATTTAGAGTTTTTAAGAGAGGAATTTAGAGATTTCATTATACTTGACAAGATCCCACGTGCTTACAATTTAATAAAAATTGCACCATTTGAAGATTATTTAGATATAGAAACTTTTGAACCAAATTACATAAGAGAACCAGATGCAGTTTATTATAAGAGAAGCAAATGAAAATGATTTAGTCAAAATTAGTGAAATTGAAAAACTTTCATTTGGAGAAAGTGCTTGGGGTTATTATTTCCTTAAGAAATTTTTAGAATTGAAATTTAACAAGATTATTGTTGCTCAAAATGTTGATATATTGGGTTTTTGTGCATTCTCAGATGAAGGAATTATTCATATTAAAAATATAGCAGTTCATCCAAATTATAGGAGAAAAGGTGTTGGAGAAGCTCTTTTAAATGAAGTTCTAAAGTATAAAAAAGATGTATACTTAGAAGTAAGAATAAGTAATGAACCCGCAATAAAATTATATGAAAAGCTTGGATTTAGGAGAATAACAACTCTTAAGTCTTATTACTCAAACGGTGAGGATGCTTATCGTTATTACTTTAAATCTTTTACCTTAAAGTAAAGAACTATCAAGAATAAAAAAATAAATAACCAAAATATAAAATATGCGAAAAATAGATAAATCACATCAATTTCCTTTTAAGCTCTTGATAATCAATTTTATAACTCAGATAAAATAGCACTGTAAAGAGTAAGGTTAAAGTAAATAGGCTAAATATTAAAACGAAAACAATTTCTGGCGACATATTAAATTTTTCGTTAGTTCCTTCAATTACAATTGGATGTAAACTTCTCCAAATCCTAATTGAAATAAAAGTTAATGGTACATTAATAAACCCAATTATAGCTATATATGAGCTTATTTTTGCTCTTGTTTCAATATCGTCATTTAACATATTTCTAAAAGCAATATATCCAAGATAATATAATATTGTAATTGCCATAGTTGTTAATCTTGGATCCCATATCCAAAACACTCCCCATGCTGGTTTTGCCCATATTGACCCCATAATTGTTGAAATTATTCCAAATAATATTGCAAGTTTTATTAAAGTAGATGATAAAACATCATATTTTAAGTTTTTTGTCCTTAGATAGTAAATTGAAAAAACAAGAGCCAAAAATAGTGATATCATCATAATCCAAGCAGATGATACGTGATAATAGAATATCTTTTGAATATGACCAAGAATAATACCCTTTTCACCAGGCCAGTTTACAGCTGGAGCCCAAACGAAAATAAGATATAAATTTATAGTCACTAAAATAAAAGTAATGAGAAATAATATAATCAATAGCCTGCGGGCGGATTTGAACCGCCGACCTCTTCCTTACCAAGGAAGCGCTCTAACCCTCTGAGCTACGCAGGCAGTTTTAAAATTTTAAAGCATCTATGACAACTTTAAAAGTTTTAGCAATTGGGGATGTATACGGTAAACCTGGGAGAGACGTTCTAAAAAATTACATTGTTGATTTGAGAAAAAAATATAATCCTACCATCATTATAGTAAACGCTGAAAATTCTGCGCATGGAAGAGGTATAACACCAAGGATTTATGAAGAGATAATATCTTATGGAATAGATATTATAACACTTGGAAATCATGGATTCGATGAAGAAAAGGCTTTGGAGATAATTGAAAAGCCAAATATTTTAGTGCCATACAATTATCCAGAAGGAACACCTGGAAAAAAAATTTTTGAGTTTGAATATTATAATAGAAAAGTAAAAGTTTTAACGTTGCTTGGAAGATTATTTATGGACCAGAGAGTTGATGATCCATTTAGAAAAGCTTTAGAAGTTTATGAACAAGATCCAGAAGCAATTTACATTTTAGAATTTCATGCAGAAGCAACAAGTGAAAAATTAGCTCTTGCTCTATTTTTAGATGGTAAATATTCCTTAGTTTTTGGAACTCATACACATATTCAAACAAATGACGAAAGAATATTCCCAAATGGAACCGCATATATAACCGATATTGGAATGACAGGTGGTCATTTATCTGTAATAGGTGCAGATTATAAATTAGTGATTAATAAATTTTTATACCCTCACATTAAACAAAAACCTGAACCTTCCTACTTGGATTTACAAGTTCAGGGCATATTCTGCGAAATCGATATTTCAAACAAAAAAGCCTTGCATATAGAGAAATTCTCACTAAAGAATATTTAATTTTTTTTTAAATCTACAATAATTTTTATAGGCGTCCCATAAAATCCGAATTTTTTCCTTAGAGCACTTTCAATATACTTTATATAATGACTTTTAAATTTTTTTTCAACTACAAACTTAAAAGTTGGAGGCTTATGTCCAATTTGTTTTATCTCATAAATTCTTGATGGAGGTTTATTTAACTCAAATGCTTCTTTAAGTGTATCTAACAGTTCATCTTTTTTAAGTTGTCTATTATATTGCTTATAAACGCTCTTGATAGTTTCTTTTAGGAGTTCTAAATTTTCTCCTGTCTTAGCAGAAATAAATAACATCGGAAAAAAATATGCAAACTCAAGTTCTCTCTTAAAATATTCAAAAACCTTTCTTCTATTTTTCTTACTTATCAAATCGCATTTATTTAGAACTATTACAAGTGCTTTATATTCTTTTTGAGCAATACCAACAATTTTTTTATCAGTTCTTGTAATGCGTTTTGAACAATCAAGTACAGCTATTAAAACTTCGGAATAATGAATACTTCTTGATGTTCTTAAATATGAATAGTATTCAATATCGTTTTGAAATTTTCTTTTTATTCCGGCAGTATCAATAAATATAAATTCTTTTGTTTCAACATCTATTGAATCCCTTGTAGTTCCAGGGATATCAGAAACTATAGCTATTTCTTCACCTACAAGAGCATTTAAAAGTGACGACTTACCAACATTAACTTTACCAATAATACCTACCCTTGGTTTATCCTTAAATCTTTTATATCTTTCTAAAGGTTCAAACCCCTTTTCCTTTAAATAAATTAATATATCTTCAAAAAGTTCATTTAAACCAATTTTTTGTTCTGCAGAAATAGGATAAACTTTTTCAAATCCAAGTCTGTAGTATTCAACATATGAGAAATCTTTTCTATCACACTTATTAACAGCCAAAAATACTTTTTTATTGTGATTTCTTAAAATTTTTGAAATTTCGTAATCCATAGGTAATGGTTCAGTTGTTCCATCTGTTAGAAATATTATCACATCAGCTTTTTCTATAGCTTTCTCAATACTATTTAAAATCTTGTCATATAAAACTTCCATCTCTTTTCTATCTAGTAATCCTCCTGTATCAGTTATATAAAAACTCCAATCAAGCCAATATCCTATTTTTGTAATTCGATCCCTTGTAATTGCTGGCTCGTTCTTTACGATAGAAAAACGTTTTTCAATAAGTTTATTAAATAATGTTGATTTTCCAACATTTGCTCTACCTACAATTACAATCCTTGGAAGTCTCTTTTTCATCTTATCTTTTCACTTATTCCTTCAATTAAATCATTACATATAACTCTTTGAACTTTCCCATCAAAAAATTCAACATTTACCAGATTTGATTTAACGCGAATCAAATCTTCCTGATTTTTCGTTTGAACATCAGCATTATTAACAAAATGGGCACGTTCAATTTTTGAATTCTTATAGTAAATAAAAATTGTATCAGCACTACCTTGTCCATTTTCCCACAATATGAAAGCATTGTTATAAATTACTACTTTCTCGGTTGAATCTTGCATAACCTCGTATGTTAAACTATCACCTTTTGAAAACTCCTTTAAAGTTTTTAAACTAATCAGCGGTTTTAACTTTAAGTTTTCTTTAAACATACTAACTTCATTCGTTTTAATTTCAACTGTATCAATATCTCTGAAAATCTTAATATACTTAACTTTAAATATTTTGCCTTCTTTTTTATTTAAATCGTAATTAGCACTATCTCCCTCAGATAAAATTTTCTTATCCTTCAAGTATATATAAACATCCCTTTTTGCCCTTGCAAAGTTATTTTTTACACTTATTTCACTTGATTTTATAATCCTGATTGAATCTTCAAGGTAAACTTTTCCACTTAAATAAAGTTCTTCATACTTTTGAATATATTTCAAATAATCTGATTTCAAAAAATAATCCCTGCCCTTTACTATAACATTTCCAAAAAGTTCAGATATACCAGAATCTTCATAGTATATACCACTTGCCGAGTAAATTTCATAATTTTCAGTTCTTATGAAAACATTTCCCTTTAATTTATAAACATATCCTTTCTCACTTTTCGTTATCTCCATATTATCAGCTTTAAATTCAAAGTAAGATGGTAAAATAAGAATAATTCAAATTTTAAAGCAATTAGTTCTTAATATCCTTTAAAATTTTCAATACCCTAAAGGGTAAAAAGAAGGAGGAAAGTTTAAAATGAAAGGTAAGATCAGGTGGTTCAGCTCGAAGAAGGGGTATGGATTTATAGATAGCGAAGATGGAAGAAGCATATTTGTACACTACAGTGATGTTCAAACAGAAGGCTATAAAACACTAAATGAGGGTGATGAAGTAACATTTGATATTCAAGATACTGACAAGGGACCAAAAGCAGTGAATGTAACAATAACAAAAAGAGCTTTCCAAAGACAGAAAAACAAAAAATATCGCAATAGGGGGTAAGATATCCCCCTTATCTTATATAATTAATCTGAAAATTCAAACTAAAAGCAAAAGGAGAAAAATTATCTATACTAACTATATAATTTTTAAAAGCGTTTTCAATAAAGTTTTTCGAAGAATTATAAAAACTTAATTTTGCCCCAAAACTAAACAAAAAACTTCCAGTTGGAACTAACATGTTAAAGAAAGTCATATGATAATTAAGAATATTGTTTTTCGTATAAATATAACCATAGTTAGCAAGAGTTTTCGCGTAAAATCTATGCATGATGGATGAACCTAAATATAAATTTTTCAAAGGTTTTTGACCAAAAAACAAATCTAATGTTAAAGATCTAATATTAAAGTGCTTATAAAATTCAAATATTATACTTGAAGGGATTTTATATGAAAAATTTGACAAGTTTGTATAAGTTGTATCTTTGTATTTAAAGTAAAGAAAAATAACTGCATAATTTAGAATCTCTACTGTATCATTGCGATAATAAGCATAAAGATAACTTTTGTCGTATTTAATTGAATCAACCTCGTTTGAAATGCTCGTAATATAACTTATTTCATCTTTAACACTTCCTCTGATAGTTAGTTCTGGTGAATACCCTAATCTTAATAGTGTTTTATTATCAAAATAGCTCAAGTAAAAGCTAAAGTGAAAAGTATTTTCTATATCAAACTTTCTACTTAATCTAAAAGGATCATTCAAAACAGGTATAGCATATAGATAAGCAAGCCATTTATAATTTGAGTAATTTAAAATACTAACTTTTGGATTTGAAGAAATGTAATAATTTTTGACATTATATTCAATTAGGTTACCTTTTTGGTCAATAAATCTCCCTTCAAAAGAAATTAAGAAATTTTTATATCCCAGTTCTACAGTTACTGGATTTGAAAAAATTGAAAATTCTCCAAATGATGTTAAATTCAATCTTCTATATAGTGAATCAAAATTATATTCAACTACGATACTTCTATCAAGTCCCTCAATATCACTTGGATATAAAGTATCTCTAATTTTTCCAAATATTATATCCCATTGTTTGAATTGATTTTCTTCTGATGTTCCAATATAAATCATTTCATTAGAATTATATTTAAAACATACTTGCAAATCTTCATTTTTAAATCCTAAACTTAAAACATTAATTCCACCCCTTTGTCCAAAAACACTCTTTTGTTCAATAAACAAACTATCACTTAAAACACCTTTTGGACTATAAGATAACCTAATAGAAGACGTTTGAGATTCCTCAGAGTTTATAGAGATTGTAAAATAGAATTTTTTGAAAGCGTAAGGATTTTTAATAGGAAAAACAAGTTCATAAATTTGAGGACTTTTAAAAAGTGCGTTAAGTGTACTTATTAAAATTAAGTTAAGCATTTAAAATTTTAATGCTAAAAGCTTTTTGAAATCTTCTTCAAAATAATTAACTTTCTTTACATTTACTCTATGATTTAGTCTTATATCACTTGGAATTTGGTATAAACTATAAACTCCTCCAAATTTAGGCTCTCTCAAAACATAAACTAATTCTGAAACTCTTGAAAGAACAATAGCAAATGCACACATAATACAAGGTTCAACATTAACGTAAATTTTACATCCATATAAAAATCTCTTATTTAATTTTTTGATTGCTTTTTTAATAGCAATTAATTCTGCATGATATAAAACATTTTTTCTCGTTTTATTTATTGCTTTTGAAATAATTTTATTTTCAAACGTTACTATAGCACAAATTGGAATTTCATCTAATTTTAATGCTTTTTCACATCCTTTTAGAATAATTTTAAATATTTTTTTTTCACTTAACAATCAAATCACCCTCCTCGCTTACATCAAAAATTTTCACATTATAAATTTCTCCTAGTTTGAACTTTCCTTTCAAAATTACTTTCCCATCCACATTAGGAGCATCATAAATACTTCTCCCATAAAAATAACCCCTCTCATAACTCTCTATTAAGACTGGGACTTCCCTATTTATCAAATTTTTTTGAAATTCTAAAAATTTACTAAAAGCTATTTGACTTGCTATTTCATACCTTCTCATTTTCTCATCTTCATCTATCTGATTATCAAAGCTATATGATATAGTTGACTGTTCTCTGTAATATGGAAACACTCCAATCCTAGAAAAAGGACTTCTTAATATGAACTCAACTAATTCTTCAAATTCTTCTTCACTTTCAGATGGAAATCCTACAATAATTTCAGTTCTCAATGTATAGTTTTTTAAATACTTTTCAACAATTTCAAGAGCTCTTAATATAGAACTTTTTCCACCTGTTCTATTCATAAGTCTTAAAATCCTATCACTTATATGTTGAATAGGAACCTCAAGATATGGAACAACTCTAAAATTGCTTATATTTCTCATAAAATCTTCATTTCTTGCAATACCATCTGGATGAACGTATAGCAATCTATACCACTTAATATTTTCAATACTATCTAGAGCTTCCATTAAATCAAGAAGAGCAAATTTTTTATACAAATCATAACCATATAGTGTAAGATCTTGAGCTACAAGAACAACTTCTTTTATGTTTAGTTCAGAAAGAAATTTTACTTCGTTTAAAATATCTTCTATTGGTCTTGAACGAAACTTTCCCCTTATTAGAGGAATTGTACAAAATGAGCAATTTCTTGAACAACCTTCCCCAATCTTTAAATATGCATAATAATTTGTAGTTATTAATCTTGGAAAATTTGAATTTGGTAAATATCTTGGATTCTCGAATATTTTTGGCGCTTTTCCATTTTCAATCAACTTTACAATGTTTAAAATATCGTCATGTCCAATAATTAGATCTATATCGGGAAATTTTTCAATTAGTTTTTGTTTCTCTCTTTGAACTAAACATCCAGCCACTACAAGCTTTTTTATCTCCCCTTTTTTCTTCTTCTTTATATAGCTTAATATTTCTTCCTCACTTTCCTTAACAGCACTACTTATAAATCCACATGTATTTATAATTACAATCTGGGCTTTTTCTGAATATTTATATCTTGATTTTTCAAGTAATCCCATTATAATTTCACTATCAACTAAATTCTTTGGACATCCAAGGCTTACAATCTTATAGGTTTTCATTTTGAAAATTTTAAAGTAAAATCAAATAGCTATAAAATTGTCCATGTTTTATATTTACAAGTTCCTAAAGGGTTGGCTATTTCCCCCAGGTATAGTTGTTATTATTTTGATTATAAATTACTTTCTTGTGAGAAATAGATTATTGAGAACTTTGAACTTATTTTCTGCATTAATCTTATACATTTTATCAATATCACCAACTACGGATTTTTTGATGTTATTTTTAAAAGTAAATAGTCCAAATCTTAATAAGCCGGACGTGATTTTCGTACTAGGAGCAGGACTTTCAGATGAAAGTATATCAAGAATTGTGAAGGGTTATGAATTATACAAAATTTATAAAGTTCCAATAGTTATTTCTGGATACAAAGTTGAGGCGAGAATGATAAAAAATAAATTGTTAAGCTTTGATGTACCAGATAGTTTAATAATTGTTGATAGTTTTTCAAGAAATACAAAAGAAAATGTAAGTAGTTTTATAAGAATTTCAAAAGTGAGGAATTTTAAAAATGTTTTTGTAGTAAGCTCATATTATCATCTAAAGCGTATTGAAAAAGAATTTAAAAATTCTAATCTAAATTTAAAGTTAGTTGCTTCAAATCCAATGGATTATGCTGCTAAAACTATATTAGATCTTGTTCCATCCTATAGCGCTTTTAGTAGGAATATGAAGTATCTAAACGAAATTGTTGGAATAATATTTTAGATGCCTTAAAATTTAGAAAATTTGATTGAAATCTCCTTAATTTTTAAGCTTGACTTTTTCCCATTTCTTATATTTGAAGAAAATGGTATTGTTTATTTTGTGGGTGATAAAATTGAAACTTATAGTGAAAATAAGAAATTGTATAGTTATAAGTTAAAGTCTAGTTTTTTGAGTGCTTGCAAATTAGACAAATACATTTTCGTGTTAACTAAGGACGAAATTTTTAAGTTCGATTATAAGAATAATAAAACTATTAACTCAATAAATGTGAATCTTTCAGGTTTATCTTGTAGCAAGGATTATGTTTTAGGATGGAAAGATACGACTTTCTTGATATTTGATAAGGATTTAAATAAAGTTAGTAACTTAAATGGAAAGTTTAGAGCCATAAATAGTTTTATAGTTTTAAGTGATACGATATCAAAGAAAGTTAATCTTCTTTCTATAAGTGATTCCGAAACATTACAAATAAGGAATTTTGAAGGTATTTTACCTTATTTTGGAAAAAGTGATAGCATTTATGAATTAATTGCATGTTTTTCAAAAAAGAATTCCTACATTTATTTCTTTGAAAACAGGAATTTAAGATGGTATAACAGAATATCTTTGAAAATTTCGATTTCAGACGTAATTTTTAACCACAGTGATAGAACTATTATAATTTTAGGTTCATCTCAAAAGAGTTTTTATCTTAATCTAAAAGACATTATGGGAGATGATATATGGATATATAATCCGAAAGTTTTAGGTGTTTATTATCTAGATGAAGCTTTCAGAGGTGCCCTTCTAAGAGATAATAAAATTATATCTTATGGTTATTCTGTAAGAGAGGGAGAGAAGCGAGGGGTAATAAAAGTTTTTGATTACAAGTCCGGGGAACTCATTATTGATCACTTTGATAATCAATTAGAGGATGTTTTAAAAATTTTAGAAGTTAAAAATAAACTTTTTTTAGTAGGTATTACAAAAAGATTCATAGGTTTTTACAGATTGAATTTTGATAAGAGAGACAAAAATTAATTGCTTTAAAATTTTCTTTATGAGAATTAGTCAAATGTTTATTCCAACATTAAGAGAAAATCCTCAAGATGCTGAAAATATAAGTCATAAACTATTAATTAGAGGAGGATTTATAAGACAGTTATCATCGGGTGTTTTTATGTTTTTACCACTTGGTTGGAGAGTTATAAAAAAAATATATAAAATTATAACAGAAGAGATGGATAGAATTGGAGCTCAGGAATTATTCTTGTCTGCATTATCTCCCTCACAATTGTGGAAAGAGAGTGGAAGATGGTACTCTTATGGGGATGATGTATTTAAAGTAAAAGATAGGAAAAATAGAGAATATTTACTTTCCCCAACTCATGAAGAAATTATTTCAGAAATAGCAAGGAAAAACATTCATTCCTATAAGGATTTACCTCAGATTTGGTATCAAGTTCAAACAAAATTTAGAGATGAACCAAGGCCAAGAGGAGGATTGTTAAGAGTTAGAGAGTTTTTAATGAAGGATTCTTATTCTTTAGATGCTACGTGGGAGGGTCTGGATAAAAGTTATGAATTACATAGAGAGGCTTATATAAGAATTTTTAAAAGGTGCGGTCTTAAATTTATTCACTTAAAAGCTTCAAGTGGACTAATGGGGGGAAGTCAATCTGAAGAGTTTGCAATAATTTCAGATGCAGGTGAGGATGAAGTAGTAATATGTGAAAATTGCGGTTATAGTGCTAATGTTGAAGTTGCTATTTCAAAAGTTCCAAATTTCGTAAATTCAAAATATAAGCAATTTGAAAAAGTTTTAACAAAAGATATTACTACTGTTGAAGAAGTTTCTAATTTTTTAAACGTTTCAAAAGATAACATTATAAAAAGCATGTTATATTACTCAGATAACAAACCCTATCTTGTTTTGATTAGAGGTGATTACGATATAAATGAAGAAAAATTGAGAAATATTATTGGAGAGTTTTTATACGCTACGGACGAGGATATAATTAGATTAAATAGTTATCCAGGGTTCATAGGACCATATAAATTAGAAAACGTTCAGATTATTGCAGATGAATCCATAAAATATATGGATTACGGGATTATTGGTGCAAATGAGAAGGATTATCATTTCGTTGGATATAAAACAAATTTTGAAAATTATTATGATGTTAGGAAAGTTAAGAAAGGAGATATTTGTGCTAATTGCGGTAGTGAAATTGATATCAAAAAAGTTATAGAAATAGGGCATATATTTAAACTTGGTACAAGATATTCTGAAAGTATGAAAGTTTATTTTCAAGATAGAGATGGCTCTCTAAAGCCTATTATAATGGGAAGTTACGGAATTGGTCTTGGAAGGATTATGGCTGGTGTAGTTGAGTTGTATAACGATGAAAAAGGAATAATATGGCCAATTAGTATATCACCATTTGATGTTATTATAATAGATATTGAGGGAGGAGAAGTTAGTAATATGATTTATGAGAAATCGAAAAATAATTTAGATGTAATAATTGATGATAGGAAAGATGTATCACCTGGAGTGAAATTTAATGATGCTGATCTAATAGGTATTCCATTTAAAGTAATAGTTGGTAAGAAATTAAGAAAGAACAAAATTGAAATTCAAAGGAGAGATGGTTTTGAAAATTACGAAGTTGATATAAATAATTCAATTGAATTTATTGAGAAATTAGTAACTGATGAGAAGAAAAAATTCGAAATATGAAAAGAATTGATTTTTACATTCTATACGAATTTTTGAGAGTTTTTGCAGTAATAATAATTGGGGTTGTTGTACTTTATATAATTGTTAATTTTTTTGAGAACATAGACAAGTTTATAAATCCACAACGAGGTTTTAAGTTCTTTTCAATTATGAAATATTATGCATATCAACTTCCATACTTGTTCGTACTAATGTCTCCGGTTGCATTAATGCTATCCTGCTTTTTCGCTATTGGTGATCTTTCAAGAAGATTTGAAATAATTGCAATTAAATCAATAGGTATGAGTATGAAAAGAACTTTTTTAACAATTTACATATTTTCAATTATTATAGCATTAATCACACTTTACTTATATCTTGATATAGTAGGCTCTTGGATGAAAAAATCCGAATGGATAAAAGCAGTTGAAATAGAAAATAAGAAAATACCGAAAGAGAGGACATTCGCTTTAAACTTAACATTTGTTAGTGGAAATAAAGTTTACTTTTTTAATGAAATAAGTGCCCTAACAAGTAGCGCAAGAGGTATTGTAATAATAGAACTTGAAAAGGAACAAAAAGTTAAAAAGAGAATAGATGCAAGTAGTGGTAAATATGAGGATAATATATGGACTTTGTACGAAGTAAAAGAAAGGAAATTTAATAGTGATAATGTTGAGGTTAATTTTTATAAGGAAAAGAAATATAAGGAAATTGAGGAAAGTCCTTTTGAATTTTTAACTGAAATTAAAGAATTACAGCAGATGAATTTTAGAGAATTAAAGAATAGAATTGAAAAGTTAAAAAGAGCAGGCTTTGAAATTAATGCCGAATTAACTGAACTTTATACGAGAATTTCATTTCCTTTTATGAATATTATAACAATTATATTATCTCTACCAATTGCAGTTGCAATAAGGGGGAAAGGCAAAGCTTGGGGATTTGGAATTGCAGTTTTATTTGTGTTTATATATTGGGGACTTTCGGAAGCATTTAGAACATTGGGAATTGTAGGTAAATTAGAGCCAATTTTATGTGCATGGATACCAAACATGTTTTTCTTTTTCATTGGAATTTTTGGATGGTTTAAGATTGAAAATTGAAATTAAAATTGAGATGTAAAATAAGGTTTTGGATCTACTGCTTCTTTTCCAATCCTTAGCTCAAAGTGTACTAGTTCTTCTCCTACTTTTGCAATTTGTTGACCTTTTATAACTCTATCTCCTCTCTTTACACTAATTCCAACCACTTGACTATATACTGTATAAAATCCAGAATGATCAATTATAATAATATTTCCATAGCCTTCTATAAAACCAACATATACAACTGTTCCACTTTCTGCTGCTCTTACAGGACTACCTTTTGGGGATCTTATATCTATTCCACTATTCTTGACCCTTGTTCCATATACTTTATCAAATATGTATCCAAAGTCGTTTATAATTTCTCCATTTACAGGCATAAGTAAAGATATAACTGAAGTTTTCTTCACATCTTCCTTTTTCTTTGAAAGTTCACTTATAATTTTTTCAAGTTTTTGTTTAGATTTTTCAAGTTCACTTAAATACAATTGCTTTTGGTTTTTATTTTTTCTAATTTTTTCCAAGTTTGCTTCTTTCATATTTCTTAGATTCTCTAATTCTCGCAAAGTAATTTCTTCATCATTCAAACTCTGTCTTAAAAATTGAAGATTTTTGTTTATTTGATTTTCTATGTTTTCAAACTCTTTCTGCTTTTCTCTTAAATTATCAGCAAGTGCTTTATAATATTTTAGTATGGACATTAAACTTACTTCTGTTTTATAAGATTCGTAAAATGAACCAGTTCTTAATATTAATTCCCACATATTGTTTTTTGGAAGCTTGTATAAAAGTCGTGCAGATTTACTTAATTTATCTTTCGTCTTTTCAATTTCTTCTAAAATTGCTTTTTTCTTTATATTTAAAACGTAAATTTCATCTGAAAGTTTTTGAATATTTCTTCTTAGTAAGTCAAGCTTTTGATTATAAAGTTCAATTCTTGATTGTAAGATTGACAATTCGTATAAGATACTTTTTTCTTCTCTTTTTAATTCTTCGAGTTTTTGCCTGTTTTCAATTATAAGTTGGTTTATTTGATCAAGTTGCTTTTGATAATCTTCAATACTCTGTGCTAATAGCCATAGCAACACTTCCTCCTCCTCCAAGACAAAGTCCAGCTATTCCAAGCTTTTTGTTATTTCTCTTTAATGCATAAATAAGAGTAGTTAAAATTCTTGCACCACTTGCTCCAATTGGATGTCCTAATGCAATAGCTCCCCCATTTACATTAAACTTATCCCAATCCCATTGAAGTTCTTTATAATTTGCTAAGACTTGACTTGAAAATGCTTCATTTAGTTCAATTAAATCAAATTCATTTATATCTTTAATGTTTAATTTTTTCATCAGTTTTCTAAAAGCTCCAACTGGAGCAAAAAATAAATCTTTAGGTTCCGTGAAATAACTTGTATAATCTAAAATCCAAGCTAATGGTCTTAAATTTAATTCTTTTACTTTCTTCTCTGACGCTAATATTAAAGCACTTGCACCATCACTTAGAGGTGGTGAATTACCTGCAGTTACTTTTCCATCTTTTTTGAATACAGGTTTTAGTTGTGATAATTTTTCAATTGAAGTATCTCTTCTTGGTGTTTCATCAATATCTATAACTTTTCCATCTACTTCAATGGGAACTATTTCATCTTTAAAATAATTATTATCTATTGCTCTTATAGCTTTTAAATGGCTTTCATAAGAGAGTTTATCCATTTCCTCTCTTGAAATATTTGCTTTTTCTGCAGTATATTCCGCTAAATAACCCATATGAACGTTGTTATTAAATTGACAAGATAATCCATCGTATATCATAAGATCTATAATTTCTGAATTTCCATATTTCATACCACTTCTTAAATAAATTGCATGTGGAGTATTTGTCATACTTTCCATTCCACCTACTACAACAATTTCTGTATCACCTGACTTTATAGCTTGTACGCCAAGCATAACTGCTTTTAGTCCAGATCCACATACTTCATTAACAGTAAAAGCTTCAATGGAACTACTTAGACCTGCAAATATGGATGATTGTCTTGCAGGATTCTGACCACTTCCTGCTTGTAAAACTTGTCCCATTATCACTAAATCTATAAGATCTTTCTCTATGTTAGCCCTTTTTAAGGCCTCTCTTATTACTATAGCTCCAAGATCAACAGCTTTGAATTTTGATAAATTTCCCAAAATTTTTCCAATTGGCGTTCTTACTGCACTTATTATAGCAACATGCATAAAGAAATTTTAAAGTAGGGGCAAAAGCCCCTTAGTTTTTGATAAACTTGTAAGTTAAAGATTTGTTTTTACCTTGAGCTTTTAGTATGTAAATTCCAGACTTGAGATTATTTAAATTAATTTCTATATTATTAGTTTTGAATGTGTTTGAATAAATCAAGTTTCCATCAAGTGAGTAAATTTTAATATTTATGGGAGTTGAAATGTTAGTTAAATTAAGTGATAACTTTGATTTGAAAGTGATAATTGAAGATTCATTAATCAAAGTAGTAAAACTAAACTTGGATATAAAAGCATCCCAACCTCCCGCATTTACTCCCTGATAATAAGCACTACCAC
>JBDRXT010000015.1:0-18921 GCA_039803045.1 Caldifarciminota bacterium | reverse complement strand
TTAGCAGGAAATGTATCCTCTGGAAAATTAGCAGATATATAGTTTTCTATTGGATACAATGTTACTAATCTGTTTGCAACCCTACCTTTATTTATTTCATCTCTATTTGAATTTATTACAACAAAATCTACCCATTGCCATTTATTTACAATATTTCTTGGAGGTTTCCAAATCTCAACTTCATAAGCTATAAAGTATAAATTATTATTATTTCTTGCTATCGGATGATATAAGTAATCTCTTCCAAAGTTTATAGAAATCCTTCTTGATAAATCAGAAGATGGGTTTTGATAGAAATAGAATTGTGAAATATTCCTATAGCTTCCATTTATTATGCCTGTACCATTACCAGAAAACACAAAACTTGCAATATAAGTTCCAGAAGAATCTATGTTTTGACCCGGAGAATATGGACAATTTGGATTAGTTGATTTCCACCATCTTACAACTTCACTAAAGAATGTTGCATAATTACCATTTGGTAGTGGTTCTTGAAATGCAGAAAAACTTTCCCACCATTCACATGTTTGAGTATTATTGTAATAAAATTCAGCAGGTTCGTACGCCCAATAATAATATGAAAATGTATCTGCTATTAAATCATAATATATCCAATATAAACTATCATCAGATGCATCGTTAAAACTTATAAGTGCCCATCTATTTGTATCACCAATAGCAATGTCTGGATCAGATGTTCCAGGCCAAGCAAGAACATATATATATTGATAATCCTCCTTCCATATATGAAGACAATATTGATTTGAGCAATAATTATCCTGTTCACTCCAAGTATATATTACTTTTCCTACCCTTCTTGAATAAGCTGCTTTCACATCTCTCACAGTTCCCGAATAAGTAATTCTGACTTCAGAAGAAAGACTATCCAAAATACTATATCCATCTATTGGTTTTTTGTATATTGGGTATAAATTTTTTTTCTTTTCAATAATAGGATTTAGCTTATAACTGGGGACTTGATTTATTTTAGAATTACCTATTTCCTCAGATTCCACATATTGCCACTCTTCCAAACTTTCAATATATCTCTTTTCACTCAAAGACATCAAAATTATTAACATGATTCACCCCCTTTCTAAAATTTTAAAGCATAAATTTAAAGCAAACTTTAAAATTATCTAAGTTGTCATTTGTTGGACCTTTTACTTATATTTATTCAATTTTCATTAGTGAGTTTAAAATTTTTTTGGGAAGTGAGATTGGAATTTTAGTTTTAGATCAAAACAGTTTAAAAGTTTATCATCAATTCTTAACTAACTCACGCGTTGAGTTTATAGCTTATAAGAGTAATTGGATTTATTATTTTTCAAATAATGGCATTTATAAGATTTTTATAAATTGGCATTTTGATCGAGAGCCATTTCTAATAAAATCTAATGTACCAAAACCTAAGAAGTTTGGAATTTCAGAAGATTACAAGATTATACTCGATTATGGAGATTACAAGAAAGTTTATAATGATGCAGGTTTTGAAGATAATAATTATTATGGAAATATTTATTGGTCATCTTTTGATACGTTAAATTTCCCCCAAAATTACATTTGGAATTATAAATTAGGAAATGTGAAGTTAAATTTTTCTTACGAGTATAACGATTACAATTACATCGGAACTCAAGGACTTGGACTGCTCATTTATTATAAAGGTTCTCTCTCTATTAAAGATTCAGTAATTTTAGGAACTTTTAATAGAAATTATAAGTCATTCACATTGAGAGATAATAAGTTATACATCTTGGGAGATAAAGGTATAGATGTTTTGAACAATGATTTTCAACAAGAAAATTTTATTAAAATTGATATATGCTCTCAAGATGCAAAAATTCTAAAAGATTTAGTATTTTGTAAAAACAATATCTATAAGATAGAAGATAATGATGTTAAGGCCATAATGAAAGCAATTGATTTTGAAAAAGTTAGATATATTCATAACAAATATTATATCTTGGCATTTGACGGAGTTTTTGAATTTGATGGATTTAATTTAGAAAAAATTTATAACGAGAGAGTTTTTGACGTATATTTGAAAAATGACAGTATTGAGTTTATTAAAAGTCCTTTAGTAAGTGATCAATTTGTTAAAGTTACAAATGTAGATAATAAGAATTTTTTATGTTTTAGGTTTGGAATTATGCAATTAAATGACAGTTCAAAAGTTTTTAATTTTCACGTCGGAAATGTTAATGACTGTTTATATCATAAAGGCTTTATTTTTATTGCTACAGATAATGGAATTTTGAAATTCTCTCTCAAAAATAATGATTTTCAATATATTATAAATTTGAATGGAATTAGAGAATTGTTAATTTTTCAAGACAAATTACTGGCACTTACGAAAAATTTAATTTATATTTTGCCAGTTAACTTTTAGTTCTTTTGCTGCTTTCACTTCATCAAGTCTACCTACAGGTGTTTTAGTAGGTGCATTTAGTAGAAGTTCTGGATTTTCCTTTATTTCATTTAGAATCTTTTCATAAGCCTCAATATAACTATCTAAGGAAATTTTGCTTTCACTTTCTGTAGGCTCAATCATAAATGCCTCTTCCACAGTTAATGGAAAGTAAATAGTAGGGGGATGAAATCCATAATCCAACAATCTTTTCGCAACATCTAATGCCTTAACGCCGTACTTTTCTCTAATATCTTTAAGGGTTAATACAAATTCATGCATTGTTGGCATATTACTGTAAGAAACCTTATATCCTAATTCTTCAAGACGCCTCCTTAAATAGTTTGCATTTAATGTTGAAATATAAGAAATATACTTTAAACCCTCACTTGAAAGCATCCTTATATAAGCGAGAGCCCTTATGAAAATATTAAAATTCCCATAAAAGCTATGTAATCTTCCAATGCTAAATTCTTCATCTTCATAAACTAACTTTAATTTTCCATTGATTTTCTTTACTCTTGGATTTGGTAAGAATTTTCTAAGATGTTTTTTAACTCCTATTGCTCCACTTCCTGGACCTCCTCCACCATGAGGTGTTGAGAATGTTTTATGTAAATTAAAATGCATCACATCAACTCCAAATTCCGAAGGTTTTAAATTACCTACAAAAGCATTCATATTAGCTCCATCCATATAAACTTGAGCATCAATCTGATGTAATAATTGAGATATTTCTAAAATCTCTTCTTCAAATATACCAAAGGTGTTTGGATTTGTAATCATTAATCCCGCAATTTTTTCACCGTACTTTTCTATTTCATTTTTTATAAGTTTTGCTTTTAAAATACCATTTGTTTCAACTGTTTTGATTTCAACTGCATTTAATCCAGCTAATGTTGCTGTTGCAGGGTTTGTTCCATGAGCCGAATCAGGTATTAAAATAATACTTCTCTTTTCTCGCTTTGTTCTATGATATTTTGAAATTATAAGAACACCTACTAATTCTCCTTGAGCACCCGCTGATGGTTGAAGATGTACTTCATCCATTCCAGATATTTCTTTTAATAATTCACAAAGCTCGTAAATTACAGCTAAGCATCCTTGAGAAAATTCATCAGGTGTATATGGATGCATATTTAGGAACTTTGGATGTCTTGCTAATTCTTCATTTATTTTAGGATTATATTTCATAGTACAAGATCCAAGTGGATAAATACTTTTGTCTATATTGTAATTTAGTTGTGAAAGTCTCAAGAAATGTCTAAATGCCTCATTTTCTGAAATTTCTGGTAAATTTAAAGGCGATTTTCTCAAAAGTTTAGAAGGGATTTTTTCTTCTATTTCAAATTCTGAAACATCTAATTTTGGTAAAGAAAATCCAATTGCCCCATTTGATAGTTCAATAGATAATTTTTCCATATGAAAATTTTAAAGCTTTAAAATTTTAAATTATGTTATTGTTATTTAAAGTAACTACAAGTTCGTTCAAGGAAGGTGATTTTATACCCTCAAAATATACATGTGATGGTAAAAACCTATCTATTCATGTAAAGTGGGAGGAATTTCCAAAAGAGACAAAAAGTTTTGTTCTTATAATGAGTGATCCTGATGCACCAGTAGGAACTTTTTATCACTGGATATTATATGATATTCCTTCTAATATAAATGAAATTAGTGAGGGACAAAGTGTTGGAAAAAAAGGTAGGAATGATTTTGGAAAGCTCGAATATGGGGGTCCTTGTCCTCCGAGAGGTCATGGCAAGCATAGGTACTTTATTACAATATATGCACTAAATGTAGAACATATTGGACTAAAAGAAGGGGCAACAGCAAAAGAAGTTTTAGAAGCAATAGAAGGCAAAGTTATAGCAAAAGGTGAGATTTTTGGAGTTTATGAGAGAAAATGATATTAGGGATAATTCTTTATAGTTTCGGGATTATAGTAATAAGCTTGTTTTTCATAGTTTTTGCTTATATATTAAGCTTGAAATTAAAATGATATTTCTTATTCTAACAAATATAGATAGTTTGTATAACTATATTGTTAAATCTCTAAGGCTAAACCCAAAAACTACTTCTTACAAAGTAGATACAATAGGATTGAATTTCTATAAGGTTTTAGTAAGGTCGTATAATAATAAAATTAAGGAAATTTCAAAAATAGAGAAAGGCCTTGGAAATATAGGTCTTTCAAAAGTTGATACCACTTTTTCTGGTAAATTGCTTTCAAGTGAAATAATTAGTTTAATTCCTAAATTAAAAAACGATACATTACTTATTAGTTTTAATGTGAGATTTCTTCCAAGGGAAATTGAATTTAGTGAAAAGAGAATTGAGGATTATATTTTCTCAATTATTGAAAATGCAACAAGAGTAAAAATAGATAAAAAACAAATAAATAAAAAACTAGAAACAAAGTCTGACTTTTACAATTTCAGACTCATTATAAGAAGCGAAAAGAAAGCTAAGTTTTCACAAGATGATATTACAAAAATCAAAAATAGTATGTTAAGGGAAAATATTTATGCTATGGATTACCAGATTGGAAAACTTGTTTATGTGAAATTTTCTGGTTTGATTGAAGATTACATTGTATACGATAGCTATATCAAGTATTTAGATGATTCACTTTTAATCGAAATGAGAATTAAAAAGCCTGAACTTAAAACAGTTAAATTAGCAAGTGAGATTTTAAAATTCTTAAAATCTTTATCAAAAGATAAAGTTATTGGCTTTGGTATCTCTAATTTAGAACAAGACTTAATAGATAATAAACTTCTAAGTGTTATAAAAGTGAATGTAATAATGCGAAAAGATGTTGATTTTGAAAGTTTTAAAAATAGTGTTGTAGATGAAGGTTCAAAAATCTCTCAAAATAACAATGCTTATATTGTTTCAGGTGTTATTGTTATAAGCAATCCAATTTTAAGAAACGATTTATATAAAACTATTAGAATGGAATTTGATAAATTTTCGGATTATGAAATGTTTAAAATTGGATCAATTAATATTGAAGTTCAATAATTTCAATTTTGCCCTCATCTGCAAAACCTACATATAATTTATTATTTGTATATATTATCGATGTTGGTCTTGATTTTGTTTTGTAAATTTCTTTTTCATTTAACGTTCTTAAGTCAATCTCTACAATGTTATTAGATAACAATCCTGTAGCATACAGTTTGCCATTTTTCTTATCCATAGTTAATCCATAACCTGCTCTAATTAAATTACTTCTCAATAAAAGCTTCAGACTATCATTTTCATAAACGTATATACTTGAAGGACTAGTAAATGTTATAATATAAATCCTATTACTATCATCAACTGTTATTCCAGCTGGTCTTCTGACGCTAAACGCTGGTTTTATTTCTCCAGATGAATTAAATTTATAAACTACATCAGAGAATACATCAGATACATATAATATTCCCTCTTGTGATATATCCATATCTAAAAGTAATTTTGGTTCTATTGGAAAATCCTTAACATCTATAATTTTTTTTAAAGACATTTCAGGTAGAGAAAGTCTCCATATTCCATTTATATCTGATATAAAGAAGTAATTTCTTAATCTTCTTATACCTTTTGGATCTATTAAAATTCCAGATATATCAATTTTTTCAAAAACTTTTGTCCATTTCCTAAACCTATAAATTTTACCATCACTTAAATTAACCTCGCCAATATCTGTAAAGTAAATGTAATCTTCAACCTCACAAAACCCCCCAACTCTCAAAAATAAAAATAACTCAAATATCAAAGTCCTAAATTTTAAAGCTTTAAACAAATCTAAATAACTTTAAAATTTTCAACTAATGGAAAAAGTTAAAATCAAAGTAAAAAATCTAGATTTTTACTACGGAAAGGCAAAAGTTCTAAAAAATATAAATTTAGATATCCTTGAGAGAAAAATTACTGCTCTTATAGGTCCATCAGGATGTGGAAAAACAACATTTTTAAGATGCCTCAATAGGATACATGATTTGTACCCAAACGTGAGATATGAAGGAGAAATAATTTTTGATAATAGGAACATACTAAAGAATAATATAAATCTAATAGATTTAAGGCAAAAAGTTGGAATGGTCTTTCAAAAGCCAACCCCTTTTAATATGTCAATTTTTGAGAATATTGCTTTTGGCTTAAGATTAAAGGGAATAAAGAATAAAACTGAGATAAAAGATAGAGTAGAAAAAGCCCTAAAAGATGCATTTCTATTTGATGAAGTTAAGGATAAATTACATAAAAATGCACTCTCACTATCTGGAGGGCAACAACAAAGACTTTGTATAGCAAGAGCAATTGCTGTTGAGCCAGAAGTTTTATTATTTGATGAACCAACAAGTGCATTAGATCCAATATCTACCGCAAAAATAGAAGAGCTCATAAGAGAACTTGGAAATAAAATAACAATAGTAATAGTAACTCACAATATGCAACAAGCTGCGAGAATTTCAGATTATACTGCATTCATGTATCTTGGTGAAATTATTGAATTTGGTAAAACTGATGATATTTTCACAAGACCGAAGCAAAAACTTACAGAGGATTATATAACAGGGAGGTTCGGATGAGAAGAGCATTAGCTGACGAAATAAAGGATCTTGAGAATAAGTTATTTGAAGTTGCAGAAATAGTAAATAAGATGTTTTCGAATTATCAAAATTATGAAGAAATTTTGAAACTTGAAGATATTGTAAATCAGACTGAAATGGATATTGAATTATTGGGAGTAAAAATATTAGCATTATATCAACCAGAAGCAGGGGATTTAAGAACGATCATTACAGCTATTAAAATAAACAATGATTTAGAGAGGATTGCAGATCATATTGAAAATATCTCAAGAGATTATTATCTTATGAAGGATTCACCTGTTGTTAATCTTGATGAATTATTCAAAAAAGTAATGTTAGCATACGAAAAATCAATAAATTCGTACAAAAATAGGGATGTCAACTTAGCAAAAGAAATTATTGTTTGCGATAAGGAAATAAATGAAATAAGAAATAGATTAATAGTTCAAATTGTAAATTACATTATGGAAAATCCATCAAAAGCAGAAATTTCTCTAAAAACAATAAATATAGTTCAAAATCTTGAAAGAATAGCAGATTTATCTACTAACATTTGCGAAGACGTTATATTTCTAATAGAGGGGAAAATTTCTAAGCATGGAAAAGAAATATAAGCTATTTAAATTCCTTCAAGAAAGTGGATATTTTTCAAGGAGAAGTGCAATAAAGGCTATTAAGTACGGATTAGTAAAAGTAAATAAAAAAATTATAAAAGAGCCATGGTTTGAAGTAAGCTTAGATGACAAAATTAGTTTTAAGGGTTTTGAAATAAAGTTAAATGCTCCAACAAGATATGTTATTTACTATAAACCTGAAAATTCAACTTACTTTCCAAAGGAATTAAGATATTTAATACCTCTTGAAAATTTACCAAAAGTTGATGAAGGTTTGATTATATTAACTAACGATAAAGATTTACATAAAGCTTATAATAGAAAGTTTGTTAAAAATAAGTATGTTGCCGAATTATCTGTTCCTCTTGAAAATTTTAAGTACAAAAATGTTAGACTTTTTCCGATTTCAAGAGAGAAAGTAATTATAACAACAATAAAACTAAAAGTTGGCAAACTAAAAGAAATTATTCCTAAAATTAAGAAATTAAAAAGAATTGAAATTGAGTCCATCGTTTTACCAAGAGAATTAAAGCCTGGTAATTATAGAGATATGACCGAAGATGAAATATTAGCTTTAAAAAGAGTATTATTGAACTAATTAAATCTAAAACTGAATGTTTATATTAAGAAGTATCGCAAAGTTTTGATTTCCTGTAAAAGTAATTTTATTTAAGCTTTTATTATGATTTATGTTTAAGTTGGCACTGATAGTATTGCTAAATGAATAGTTTGCTTGAAAGCTTATATTTCTACTATAATTGTCAAAGTCAACGTTTTGTCTATTTTCATTAATATTAATACTAGTTTGTTTTGAACTGCTCAAATTATAACTTACATTTATTAACAAATTACTTTTTAGATTGCTCACAAGTGGAAAATTATCTAAGGGTGTAATTACTCTTGATAAATTAATCGTAACATCGTTATTTTCAGATATATTTTTTGCGTTTCTATAATCTTCAAAGCTTGAAATTTGCTTTTTATTATTGTAAGTAATTGAAATACTTGTTCCATCTTTTATGGAAAATGAGGTTTGAATTAAAGGTGAAAAATCTCGAATATAACTATTAATTACTTCAATTGTATTATCCGGTCTAAAATTTAATGTTCTTGAATTTGTAATTTTCATACTTGAACTTAAGTTTGGCGAAGAAATAAATTGTTTTACACTATTGGGTAGAGGCAAATAAGATATGTTTATTGAAATTGCCGGGTAGTTTTTATCCTCCTTTGTAGAGGTTATAGTAGAATAGTTTTTATTTATACTATAAGATGGAAAAGTTGAAATTGAAATATTTCCCAAATTTAGGGATTGATTATAGCCCAAGCTATAGTTCTCTAACCAATTAAATTGACTATCTGTTTCTGGCATAGAAATTCCTAATCTAAATTTATAACTTTGGGATATTAACTGATTTGGTACATTATAACCTTTTCCATAAGAAAAGTTTATGTTAGGTTCGCTCAATCTAAATCTTGTAAATATATTCATTGTTGAAATGTTATAACTTAAATTTGAACCCTGATTTATGTTATAAATTTTTGAAGTATCATTTGAAACTTGGTTCTCTTGATAATTACTAGTATAACTTATATTGCAGCTCGCAAGAAATAGTGAAAAGTTCAAGGAGTTGTTGAAGTTTTCAGAAAATGAAGTATATTTGTTTTTAATTCTATCAAAGTTCCTACTTTGACTATAAGAGTTCGTTAAATTATTAATTATAGAATAGTTAATATTGAAATTTCCACCAATTTGCCTATTTGGAGTAAATTGGTACGTATTAGATATAAAGTTTATGTTCTCTCTATAATCCTCCCTATAATTTATTGATAAACCAATGTTTCTTGGCAAATAAAATATTTCTTTTTTGAATAATTTTGGAGGTTTTAGAATAGTTGGTGTTAAATTATAATTTCCCGCTATATTAAATGAATTTGAACTATCAGCTGATATATAACTTTTTGAAAAACTTGCATTATAGGTATATTGAAAGCTAAACGGATCTAACAAGTATCTTAAAGCTTTATTATTTGATAGTGATTTTCTATAACTTGTTGAAATTGAATAATTTTTATTAAATGTTCCATATTTTTCTTTATCTTTTTCAATTATGAGATCTGTTCCTGTTTGATATTTTGGATATATCTCTTGTGAGCTATAGCTCATTGTAAGAGGTAGAGTTATTCCCCAACTTTTGTTCATAAACCTGTCCAGATTTATAGAATAATTCAATCCGATATTCTGTAAGTTATCGTTAGATGGATATTCATCTAATAAACCTCTAAATCCTGCTCTTTTATTTGTATAGGATAAGTTTAAGTTCATTAAATTGCCAAGATTAATACTCCCATTAAAATCCAAAGCTAATCCACTTATATTATCTGGTTCAGTTGTTCTTATTTCATCTATCCAGATATTTCCAGTGATAGGTATTGAACTTTCGTTAATTATTGAAATTCCATAAAATCTTATATCTAATAAACTTGGATTTCCTCTAAATCCATAATTTTCATTTTTATAAACTTGGTATGGATCAAAATTTCCGCTATTTAAAACTTCTTTTTTAAACTCAACAATTTTCTTTAAATCAATATCAACAATTTGCCAATCTTCAGAATTTATTTTATATTCATAAAAATAATAGTTTAGTGTATCCTTTCCGTATTTGAATATAACTTTTGGATAAGGGGGAAGTGTATTAGGAGAAGGTCTTATATAAAATGATATTTTATTATAAAAAGTTAAGTTATTTCCTCGTGAGCTCGTTCTATATGCTAAGAATTCTTTATTTTGAGGGATATTCTCATAGTTTAGAACTAAAGATCCTTCACTTTCAATAGTTCCATCTGGATTTATATACTGTTTAATCCAGGGAGGTTTAATATATTCTGGATTTTCTTTCGTATTTATTTGAGTAATTGAAAACTTCTCTGTTTGATCAATTTTCGTTCCTACTAACCACTTATTACCTTTAAAATTCAACTTTGCTAAAAATATAGTATCAGGCCTTGTAAAACCTAAAAATGTTAATCTTACATATCTAACTCTATAAATATCGAACTTTCCATAAGTTGAATCGGGATCTAGAAAAGATAATCTATAAAATTTCCATCCATTTACATCACTTACCGGTTGAATTTGATTCATATCTAGTATAAATGTCCAATAATTTGAATTTTGATTTAATTTCCAGCAATCAATAAGTCCCTCACTATCAAGCCTTCCATTATTTTTAGTTCCTGCAAAATTATTATTAATATCAAATTCATAATCTCCTTCAAATCCAGTATCTTCATTCAAATCTAACAAGCAGTTATTATTCTTATCTTCACTATCAAGTAAACCATTTGGTCCTTTCAAATTACCGTATATATCTCTTCTTATTTGGTCTTCAGGAATATCATAACCAACATCTATTCTAACAATTAATTTTTCTTTACTTTTTAGTATAATTTCAATTGTGCTAACTCTTGAAAAGTCATATCCTACTTTATCTATTAAGCTTAATACACTAAACCAATTATTTGCTTGATTTAAATTTATAGGTTCAAAATAAAAGCCAATAACATTTTCAATAGAATTCCTTTCTCTATCATCAGTTAAGTTTGGATAAATTTGACCCTTTGGAACTCCAAAAGGTCTCCATTTTAGAAATTTAACGTAATCATCAGGATTATAATTTAAAGGTAAAGAACCATAATGCCAATCAAAGCTCCCAAGACTTACACTATTATTCTCACTAATATTTTCCATATCATCAATATACCCCTCATTAGTTGTTGATATTTGTGGAAAACTTTGAGCAAATTCTCCTTTCATATTTATAATTGAATTTCCAGTATAATTTGGTAACTTCAAGAAAAACTTATTTAATGCTTCTAAATTCCATCTCGTGTCAAAATCAAATTCTAAAATTTGTGTCCTTTTTGATTCATTGTTTACTTCTGGTCTTACAAATCCAGCACTTACACTTCTTAAAAGATATGAAGAACCAATTCTTATATTATCATTAAAATAATAATCATTCCTTATGCCAACAATTGACTTACTTCCAAATTGAAATATACTACCAGTTTCGTATCTAATTTCGACATCAGCATTTGGATCAATGTATTTATTAAAAATAATTTTATTTCCTACAATAGTGTAATCCGTTCTTGGAAGTTCAACTCCATTTATATATACTTTAATGCTACTTAAGATTGCATCTGGTGGGACTTCAATACTTCTACCAGCTCTTACATTCCGTACAATAATAAAGAATTTTGTTCCTTCAGATCCTATGAAATTATATTTTCTATAAATAATTGAATCTGGAAATGGTTCCAAATCAGGAAATATTAAATATCCTCTTGCTAAAATAGAATAAATTTTTCCATCCGGACCTACATAACTTAAATCCACTTGACCATCATTATTATTATCAAGTTTAAAAATTTGAACATATTTTTTACCGTTTTCACCATCAATTGGATTTGGAATCGTATCTTTATAAATTTCAAGGTTTAAATTTGTTGTAGTGCTATCAAATCCTATATAATAGATATTCTTTAGTTGCAATTTCCATAAGTGAAGTTTAATTGGATCACTTTCATTTATAATTGATGAAAGTCCTTCAGGTTTAATTAATTTTAATGTTAAGGGATTTAATGAACCTACGACTTTTCCAGAAAGTGTTCTATAATAAACGCCAATTACATAATTTTCACTTATGGTTTTTGTAAATTCAATAACATTTCCACCCCACTTAATATAATTCGTATCTAAATCAAAATAACCATCCTCGCAGTATGAATTCAAATCTCCATTGAAACAAGCTTTAGCATAAATCGACAAGCTATTATTTGTATTTATTCTATCATCTATAAAAACTTTAAGTTCAATAATTGAGTCAGTTTCATCCAGGTAAAAAAACTTCAATTTTTCATAATCTCTTGCATATATTGTATCTATACTTTGCTGGAAACTTGCTTTTGTAGATTTAGAACTAACTTGACCCTTTTCTCTTGCTAATACTATTGTACTTTTAATAGGTCCTAACTGAGTATTTGCTCTAACGCCAAATAGGGAGTTTTCTGAAGTTAATGGAAGACTTGAGAATTTGGTAGATGGAAATTGTAAACTGCTTGCATCTCCTAATTCTATTAACTGAAATACCTCATCTTCTTCACCATTATAAGATAATCTTACTTTATTTCTTGTCTGATCTAATTCTTCAGAATTGTGATTTATACTTATATTTAACTTTTTACCAATTGTTCCATTTAAATTAACATTTATAGTTTGTTTCATTTGCAATTGTGGAAATGTGTTTGAACCATAATTTACCGGTGATATTATACTATTTGAAGAACCACCAAACTCCATAGTTTGATTACCTCTAATATCAACTTTTGCTTCATTCCCTCCAAGAAAACCAAGACCAATAGGAATATCAATTGGAGCAGTAATTGTAGGTATTAGTCCCTGAGAAATAGTTGTTGTTTGAATTTTCATAACATTTTGATAATTTGCGTAAAATAAACTGTCAGAAATACTCCTAAAATAATCTTCAAAAGTTAATATTTTTGCAGTGTCAATTATTACTCCTCTATAAACTTTAAATATATAAACTTTTTGTTCAAAGTAATCAAAATAAACAGAATCCCTTGTAATATCTAAATTGAAACTATAAAATACCCAAATCAAACAATTAAACTACAACTTACTTAAAATTTTAAAGCATAAAAACCGAAAAAACTTTCTTTAAAAAATTCGGTTCAAATTCATATCTATAAAGCTTATAGAAATTATTTGTCCAAAATGTCTTATATTCTGCTTCACCTTTCATGAAATTAAATTCTAAAAATCCCTCTTTTAATAAATCTTCCAAAATAAACCATACAGTTATTCTTCCTGGCGAAAATTCATAAAATTTTTCATCATTTGCTGTTATCCACCAATAAGCTTTTTTATTCAATATAATAAGAACATTTATTGAAGCTATTTCTTTATGAATTTTCATAATATACGTATAAATCATACCCCTATTTTCTAAAATTTCCAAAACTCTAAACTTTAATTTTTGAAAGTCTAAATCAGAAAATTTTGTATTTTTATGTCTTTTTAAAATGAACTCTATAATTTTTTCCTTGTATGGCTTTAAGCTTTGAGTTCTAAAAAATTCATAATTTACTCGCTTTAGCCTATTTTTATAATTCCTTATGTTTTTTCTTTGGTTATAAGGTAAACTTTTTAAGATTTTTTCTTGACTATTTAACTCAAAAAGATTTATGTAATAAACTTTTGAAAATGAAATATTTTTTGGCTTAAAATTCAAACTATCCAAAACTCTCTTAATGTTTGAATTTTCAAGAATATTCTTAAAAACCGCCTTAAAATAAATCTCACTTTTTAAGATATTCTCAATCTCATCCTTAGTTATATCCAAATCCCACCAATCTATCAAATCATCAATTGCATAATGTAATCTTCTAATTTTCCCAACTTTTCGTATAATAAATCCATTTCCCAAATCCTTGAATTTATATTTTCTCTTGACATATTCAAAATAAATTTCAAAAATTTCTTTATCTTGAAAAATTTCAAGATTATTCTGATTTACCAATGCCATAATGTATCCCCTCATTTGTTATGTACCCCGTTATTAAATTAGGTGGTGTTATGTCAAAAGCATAATTTATAACATTTGCATTTTCTATTGTTAATAAATTCTCATTAATTTTTATAACTTCTTCTTTTGACCTTTCTTCTATTATTACATCTTCTAATTTTGAATTTTTATCACAAGTTGAGAGCGGGAAAGCAGTATAAAATGGTATATTATAATATTTTGATAAAATTGCTATATTTAGTGTTCCTATCTTGTTTATTAAAGTTCCATCACTTAAAACTCTATCTGCTCCAACAATACATAAATCAACATATCCTCTTGACATTAAAAAAGCTATTGAATTATCAGTTATTAATTTATATGGGATTTTCAATTTCTCAAGTTCATAAACTGTTAATCTTGAACCTTGCAAATATGGCCTTGTTTCTGGAACAATTACTTCTTTTATTAGATCTCTTTCAAAAGCCTTATATATAATTCCAAGAGCTGTTCCTATTCCAGTTGTTGCTAAAAAACCAGTATTACAATAAGTTAAAACCACACTCTTTTCCTTTAATATTTTCAAACCATTTTCTCCAATTTTCAAACATTTATCTTTCTCGTCCTGATCTAATTTTATTACGAAATTATAAAATTCGTCTTTCAAATTCTTACTATTTAGAATTATGTTTCTTGCTTCACTTAAAGCATTAAACAAGTTTATGGCTGTAATTCTTGATTTTAATAAAATTTCAATTGATCTTATTAGTTCATCCACTTTTTTACCATTTAAAATATCTAATAAAAGTGAATAACAAGCAGATATTGCGATAAGTGGAGCACCTCTTAAAGCCATCTCTTTTATTAATAAAGCCATATGATTACTATCCTTAACTTCTATATAAATTTCCTCAAATGGAAGCTTTCGCTGATCTAATATCAAGAGCTTATTATTTTCAAAAATTAAGGGTTTTATTATATTCATTGTAAAATTTTTTTTAATCGTTTTATTTTTTCTTCAATACTTAGCAATTTTTCTCTTTGATTTTCAATAATTTTAGATGGTGCTTTTTCTAAAAAATCACTATCACTAAGTCTCTGTTTTATTGAACTATATAAGTTTTCAAGTTCTCTCAATTCCTTAATTAATCTTTCTTTTTCACTTTGGAAGTTTAGATTATCCAAAGCTAAAAATCCCAAGAATTTATCTAATGCTATAACTCCACTATTTTTAATCTTTTCAGAGGTTTCTTGAATATCTCCAATACCTCCAAGATAACTTATAATCCTAAAGTTTTCTTTTGAGAGTTTTAATAGTTCCTCATCACTCTCTTGAACATTTACATACAACTTAACATCTTTTCTCGATTGTATCTTAAATATACCTTTTATCTCCCTTATCTCCTCAATTAATCTCTTTAAAAATTCGAATTTTTCAAAATCTCTCTTAAATTCAAAATTATAAATCTCTGGGAAATTTTCCAACATTATTGAACTTTTTTTCTTAAATAGAATTTGGTATATTTCTTCTGTGATAAACGGCATATAGGGATGGTGCAGTTTTAGAATATTTTCAAATACAAAAAGGGCATTCGATATTGCATATTCTTTATCATATCTTGTTTTTATTGTTTCTATATACCAATCAGCAAACTTATGCCAAGTAAAGTCATAAAGTATCTTAGCAGTATTATTAAATTCACATTCCTGAATATTTTTATTAATCTTATATATAACCTCATCAAGTTGATGCAAAATCCACTTATCTTCAATTTCCAATTTTTCAAGTGGTCTATATTCTGCTCTATTTAAGTATAAAAATCTCCCGATATTCCAGATTTTGTTTGCATAATTCCTTCCAACTTCCATATACTTTTCTGAAAATTTTACATCTTGTCCTTCAGGTGTTATTAACATTAAACCCATCCTTACTCCATCTACTGAATACTTTTCAAATAAATCTAATGGTTCTGGAGAATTTCCAAGACTTTTTGACATTTTCCTTCCCTTTTCATCTCTTATAAGTCCATGTAAATAAACTCTTCTAAATGGAACCTCTTTCATAAAAAATAAACTCATTACTATCATTCTTGAGACCCAAAAGAATAAAATATCCCATCCTGTAACTAGAATGTTTGTTGGGAAAAATGCTTTTAACTCATCTGTTTGTTGAGGCCAACCAAGTGTTGCAAATGGCCATAGTGCAGAACTAAACCAAGTATCTAATACATCATTTTCATTCTCAAAAGGAATTTTATGCCCCCACCAAATTTGTCTTGATATAGCCCAATCTCTTACATTATCCCACCAATTGAAATATATTTTCTTTCCATATTCTGGAATAATTTCAATTTTATTTTCTTCAACAACTCTTTTAGCAATATCTCTAAAATAACTCAATTTTAAAAACCACTGCTCTGAAATTATTGGTTCAACTATTGTTCCACATCTATAACAAGTTCCAACTGAATATTTGTAATTTTCAATTTTTTCAATATATCCGTTTTCACTTAGTTTTTTTACAATTTCTTCCCTTGCATTGAATCTTTCAAGACCTTTAAATATTCCGGCATTTTCGTTTAAAGTTCCATCATAGTTCATCATTAAAACCATGGGTAAATTGTACTTTTTTCCAATTTCAAAATCGTCTTTATCATGAGCAGGAGTAATTTTAACAGCTCCTGTTCCAAAATTAATATCCACAAACTCATCTGCTATTATTTCAATATCTTCTAAAACTTCATTATTATAGTAATCTTTTCTTTTCCAATTTACAAGTGGTAATCTTAATTTTTTCCCTATTAAGTTCTTATATCTTACATCATTCGGATTAACTGCAACACAAACATCTCCTAAATACGTTTCAGGCCTTGTAGTAGCTACAACTACATATTCACCTGAATCTATAACAGGATACTTTAAATAGTATAGTTTTCCTTCAATTTCTATACTTTCAACCTCTTCATTTGCTAATGTGGTATAACATCTTGGACACCAATTTATAATATAAAGTCCCTTATATATTAGACCCGCCTTATAAAGCTCTTTAAATGCATAAATTACTGCATCATAATAATCTTTATCCATTGTAAATTTTAACCTTGACCAATCAGCACTTATTCCTAGCCTTTTTAACTGATTTATTATAATATTTCCGTATTCTTCTTTCCATTCCCATACCTTCTTTATAAATTCATCTCTTCCAATATCTTGTCTTTTTTTACCATCTCTTAATAATTGTCTTTCTACAACGTTTTGAGTAGCTATTCCTGCATGGTCTGTTCCTGGTTGCCAAAGAACTTCATATCCCTTCATCTTATAATATCTTACCAAAATATCTTGAATTGTGTTATTTAACAAATGTCCCATATGTATTCTTCCTGTAATATTTGGAGGAGGCATCATTATGCAAAAAGCTTGTTTTTTGTTTTCTAATACATTTTTGGTATTTGCTTTAAATAATTCGTTTTCAAGCCAAAAGTTATATATTTTCTCTTCTATCTGCTTATAATTATACGTTTTTTCCATCAATATGATAATTTTAAAGCTTTATAAGGCTAATTTTAAAAACTCATTAATAATGCGGGCTGTAGCTCCCCATATTACTCCCTTTGAACTACAAAACAAATACCAATAACCTGGAACAATAACCCTTCTTAAAGCTTTCAATTCATCTATTGTATAAATCAAGATATCATCAACTTCTTTATTATTTATTCTTATTTCAGTTAAAGATTTTGGATTTAATTTTGCTAAGACAGGTATAATTTGAAAATTTGTTCTTGAGATGAAAACTCCTTCAAGCAAACCAATAACTTTAATATATTTTCTCTTGATTGAAAGTTCTTCATAAATTTCTCTTATAGCAGTTTCAATAGGATTTTCATTATTTTCTATAATTCCTCCTGGAAAAGCTATTTCACCTGCATGATATTTCAGATTTTTACTACGCTTAATAAGTAACAATTCTTTATTGTTTAATATAGGAACAAGAACAGCAGATTTAATTGGATTTATAATACTCATCTAATAACTCTCTTTTTAAATTTTTCAACATTTCCATTCGCTTAATATCATCCTCCCTATCAAAGAATTTTCTACCTTCAATCCATGTTTCTAAAACAATACTATAAGGTGATAATGGATTTGAACTCCAAATTACAAAATCTGCATCTTTACCAACTTCTATAGAACCTATATATTTATCAATACCAAATTGTTTTGCAGGATTTAAGGTTATTAGCTTAAGAGCATCTGTTTCTTTTAAGTTTCCATATTTTATCATTTTGCTTGCTTCAGTATTTAACCTTCTTGCAAGTTCTGGTGAATCTGAATTTAGTGATGTTAAAACATCGTATTTTTTAGTTATAATAGCATTATAAGGTATAGCATCATAAGTCTCAATTTTATATGACCACCAGTCAGAAAATGTTGTTATGTGAACATTATATTTTTTTAACTCTTTTGCAATTTTATAAGCTTCAAGAGCATGATGAAACATCCTAACTTGAATATTAAATTTTCTTAGACTTTCCATAAGAGCTAACATTTCATCTTGCCTATAAGCATGACAATGAATTTGTACTTTTCCTTCTAATATATCTCTTAGAGCTTCTATCCTTAAATTTTTCTTTCCGGTATAATTTATAGCTTTAATTAATGCATCCTCAATTATACCTATAACTCCGAGCCTACTTTTAGGATATCTTTGAGATTCTCCA
>JBDRXT010000014.1:0-19072 GCA_039803045.1 Caldifarciminota bacterium | reverse complement strand
CACTCAGCAGTAGCTTTTACAAGAGGTATTTTAAGAATACTTGATGAAAGGGAGCTTAAAGGTGTAATTGCTCATGAACTAGCTCATATTAAAAATAGAGACATACTCATTTCTACAATCGCTGCAATTATTGCAAGTGCGATCGTTTACTTAGTTGAAATAGGAAGATTTATGATGATATTTAGAAGTTCGAATGAAAGGCAATCTCATAATCCAATAGTTGATATATTAATTATATTAATTGCTCCAATTGCAGCTATGATTATACAAATGGCTATTTCTCGCTCAAGAGAATATTTAGCAGATGAAACAGGTGCTAAATTCATAAGAGATCCTATTGCTCTTGCAAATGCTCTCGAGAAAATTCAAAATTATGCTTACAGAATTCCATTAGAATCAAATCCAGCTACAAGTCATATGTTTATAATACCACCAGTACTTGAAGGAATTGCCAGATTATTCTCTACTCATCCACCAACAGAAGAAAGAATTAAAAGATTAAAACAAATGGCAAGAAGCCTTGGTATTGCTTATTAATTTTGTTGAATTTGAAGAAATTCCAAATGATAGTTTTTACACCTTAAATATAAATTACAAAATAAAAAAGCAAATCTTACTAACAACTGATAGTATAGCTTATTATAGTATCCGTTACGATGTATTATCAAAAGAAAAGATTGTAAAATCTGAAGTTTTAAATTACAAATTGTTTGAAAGTGAAGATAGCGGAAGAATTTCAATAAATTTAAAATACAATCAACAATACAAAATCTTATTTAAACTATTGGATTTGAACTCAAATAGTTATATTTACGATTCATCCATAGCTCTTAAATTAAAACTTAACCCTTATTTACAAGTTGGTTCAATCAAGATCGATAAACAAAACTACGATCAAAGTGATACAATCCTAAAAATCAAAATTCCAATTTATTCAAATATTTCTGATAGTATAGAGGTAAATCTTCGTGTTGAAAGCTCAAGTTTTTTAGAAACAAAATCTTACAAAATTCAATTATCAAAAGGTTTGAACGATGCAATCTTAAGTTATAACATCAAAAAATTAAATCTTGATAATTATGAAGGTGAACTAAAATTTAAATATAAAAAACTAACACTAACTAAAAAATTTTACTTTAGCAAAACTGGTTTGCTCAATATGACTAAACCTGAGATTGACAATTTATTATTCGCATTAAATTACTCATATCCTAATGAATTCCAAAAATATTTAAAAAACAATAATAATGATATAGAAAGAGCTTGGTACGAATTTTGGAAAGATAAAGATCCAACCCCAAACACTCAATTAAATGAGGAGAAGGAAAAATTTCTTGATAGATATCGTTATGTCATAAAAAATTATACGAGAAATAACAAAATAAACGCTATGGGCCTTATTTATTTAAAATATGGACCACCAGACTATATAGAAAAAAATGAAATTAATACATATAGCAGACCTTATCAAATATGGTACTATGAAAGTTTAGGCTTAAGGTTTGTATTTATTGATAAGTATGGGACAGGTGACTATGAGCTTGCTCCTATTAATTGGCTCAATGATTTTAGATAATAAGAGTTACGTATTAGATGGAAGTATAAGGGGTTATGTGGATCCTATTTATTTTAAATTATCAGGCGATATTTATGTTGTAGTTTTCGTGTATTCAATAAATCCCTCAGATATTTCACAAAAATATCAATTATTCTTAAGAATTTTTAGAGATAGAGAAAAATTAATGGAAGAAAAAAGAGATAAAAACTTATCTAAAACTGCAATTTATGTTGTTGATAGCTATGAAATTTTGGCAAAACCTGGTAAATACAACATAAGATTTGAAATCAAGAGTTCAAAAAAGAATTCAAAAGTTGAATTTCCATTAGAAATATTAGAGGATTCTAGTTTAAATTTCTCTTCTATTGTTTTAGTGAGCAAATTCTACGATGATAGTTTAAATAGTCCTTTTTATAGAAATGGTATAGGTTTCTTACCTAACCCTTTTAATTCATTTAAAGATACACTCTTTTATTTCTTTGAAATATACGACGTTAAAATTGATAGTCAAAAGCTTGCTATTAAATACTTCATTGAAAATGCAATAAACGATAGTATAGTTCTAATCTCAACACCACAGCTAATTACAAAAAATAAAGAACAATTTATAATTTCTGGAAAAATTCCATTAAACGAACTAATTGATGGAGAATATATACTTAATTTTGAGATTGTTGATCTTGGATTGAACATAAAGAAAGTTTTAAGAAAACCATTTTTCGTACAAAGAGAAGAATTTCTATTGAATGATGAAATAAGATATTTTATTGATTATATAGCAAGTTCAAGTGAATTAGAGGAGTTTAGAAAAATAAACGATAGGCAAACTAAAAATTTGTGGATTGAGAAGTTTTGGAAAAGAATAGATCCTGAAAATTCATTTTATCCTATATTTAGGCAGAGGGTTATAGAAGCAGATCTAAAATTTTCTACACCATTTAAAAAGGGTAGATATACAGATATGGGTAAAATTTATATTCTATTTGGGCAGCCAGATGATATTAGAAGAGAAGAGATAGCTGTTGGAACAAAATCATATATAGTTTGGATTTATTATGAAGGAAACAGAAAATTTAAATTTTACGATCAACTTGGAACAGGAGAATATAAATTATTATTTTCAAATGTACCAGGATTTGGACAATATTTACCAGATTTAGAAAGAGATGAAAGATGAAAACTCCTTTATATGAGCTACACTTAGAGCTTAATGCTAAAATGGTAAATTTTCATGATTGGCAAATGCCATTATTTTATGAGAGTATTATAAAAGAGCATAACTGGACAAGAGAAAATTGTTCTATATTTGATGTTTCACATATGGGAAGAATAATTATTGAGGGAAAAGATTCGAAAGATTTTCTAAATTACATTACAACAATTAATATTTATAATTTGAAAGTAAATCAGGCAAAATATGGACTTATGCTAAATGAAAATGCAGGAATAATTGATGATTTAGTAGTTTATAAAATTTCGGATGAAGAATTTCTTTTAGTTGTAAACGCAGGGACAACACAAAAAGATTTAAATCATATTTATAAGTTCTCAAATAATTTCAATGTAAAAGTTGAAGATATTTCTAAAAAAATTTCACAAATATCAGTTCAGGGTCCAAAAGCGAAAGAAATTCTGGAAAAGTTCTTAAATATGAACTTAGACATTCCATATTATAGCTTCATAAATAAAGACGAAGTTTTAATATCAAGAACAGGTTATACACCAGAGGACGGTTTTGAAATTTATATAAATTCTGGAAAAATTTTAGAATTTACGAAAGAGCTTTTAAAATTTGAATATGTAAAGATGGCAGGACTTGGAGCAAGAGATACACTAAGACTTGAAGCAGGTTATTGTTTATATGGAAACGATATAGACGAAAATACAAATCCCATAAGTGCAAATCTAAAATGGGCAGTTTATTTAGAAAAAGATTTTATTGGAAAAGAAAAGCTTATAGAAATCTTAAACAAAGGGGTTGACTATATCAGAATTGGTTTTATATCACTAGACAGATCAATTCCAAGAGAAAAAAACGAAATATATTTTAATAATGAAAAAGTTGGTAATGTAACAAGCGGAACATTTTCACCATCTTTAAAAAGAGGAATAGGAATGGGTTATATTAAAAAAGAGTTTTCAGAGATTGGAAGAGAAATTATTATAAATTCAAACAAGTTCTTAATTACAAAACTTCCTTTTGTTGAAGGAAGTTTAAAAAATATAAAATCCAAAAAAGCAAAATGAATATTTACTTAATTTTTGGCATTGCTTTTGAACAAAGACTTTTAGAAAAGATAGAAAAAATAAGTGAAGAAGATTTTGTGGATATACTCATTGTTCTAAAAGAACAGAAAATTCTAAAAGAAAATTTCAAAGACGCTACCTATAACGTAAATTATTTGAAAAACCACCATTTTGCTATTCAGAGCAATCTTGTAAGATTTCTAAAAACCTTGAACATTGAGTACATAAAGCAATTTTGGGTTATAAATGCTGTTTACGTGAGAATAAAAGTTAAAGATTTAGAAAAGCTAAAAAATATAGATGAAATAGATAAAATTTATTATGCAAAAGACAATTTTCAAATAATATCGGATTTTAAGAAAGAAAGTAAAATTTTGCTTGATACACCAACATATGGTATAAAATTAATTAAAGCTGATAGTGTATGGATTAATTATAACATAAAGGGAAGAGGAGTTATTATTGGAAGTATTGATACAGGAGTAGATACAAGTCATCCAGCACTAAGTGGTAAAATCCTAAGTTACTGGCTTGATGCTGTAAATTATCAAAACTATCCATACGATGATAACAACCATGGAACACACACTATAGGAACTATGGTAGCAGATTCAAATGTGGGAGTTGCACCCGGAGCAAAAGTTATTTCTTGTAAAGCATTTAATAAATATGGTTCAGGAGATAGCTATTCTATTCTCTCTTGTATTCAATTCTTTGCAGAATTAAAAGCATTTTATGGAGTTGATATTAGGATAATAAATAACTCTTGGGGAAAATTTCCAGGAAATGATCCTTGGCTTTGGAATGCAATATGGAATGGTTGGAGAGCAAATGGAATAATACCAGTTTTTGCAGTTGGTAATAAAGGTCCAAACTCAAACACAATTTATAGTCCTGGTGATTATCCAATTGTTATAGGAGTTGGAGCAGTCAATTTTGACGATACTGTAGTAAATTTCTCAAGTAGAGGACCTGCCCCAAGTACATCTCCATATAATAATACAACTTACTGGTCAAGACCTGATTGGAATTATATAAAGCCAGATATAATGGCACCTGGATATAAAATTTATTCAACAATTAGAAATGGTTTATATGCAGATGGGTATGGAACTTCCATGGCTTCGCCTCATGTGGCAGGTGTTATTGCTCTTATGCTTGAAAAGAATCCAGATTTAGATTATTATCAAGTATATCAAATTTTGACAGATATAGCAAATGATAGAAATTGTAATGAAGTATTTTGGCCAAATAATAATTGTGGATGGGGAAGGATAAATGCTCTAAAAGCTATCGAAAGTATAAGCTATGGAAATAGTTCATATCTTGTATTTATTGACAAATATGTTTACGATAAGAATGCTAATGGGAAAATAGAAAGTAATGAAACAGTTTTTGTAGATATTAAGATTAGAAATATTGGTTATGATACCTTGAAAAATGTTTTTGCAAAACTATCAACAAATTCTAACTCAATTAACTTCATAAAAGACTCTATCTATTTTGGAAATTTACCCCCTCAATATGATATAAACGCATTTAGCATTGGTGATACATTTAAGTTTTATACAACTATTGTAAATGATGGAGATAGTGCTATATTTAACTTAAATATCTCTGGTAAAAACTATAAGTTTAAGTTAATTCTTGGAGAGATTCCTATTGGAACAGCAACTATTGATACAACGATGGGATCTCTATCATTTTCAAATAACGGAGAACTAAAAGAATTCCACTTTCCAAAGGATAGTTCTAATCTTTTGTATTTTGGCTCAATTTCTCTTGGAAATTCAGAAAACTACTTAAGTGATAATTTTTATGGCTCAAAAGACATTTATAATGTTTATGGAATATATAAAGTCTTGGATTATTTAGACCAAAACTATAAATTTAAAGCAAGCGATAGTAAGGTTGAAGTGGAAGGAAATTTTTATGGTAAGCAAGCTGATAGCATAATTTATTTAGTTTACAAAATCAAGAATATTTCTAATGAACAGATTAACAATTTACTTTTTGGTATTTTTGCTGATTTTGATATTAAAAATCCAAGTAACGATTTTGGATGGGCTTTGAGGTGTAGTAACTCATATGGTGGAATTGTATTAAAGTCAGATGATTATAGTTATTTCGTCGGTTTATTCTTAATAAGCGGAATATTTAAAACTGCAAGAATTTTTCAAAATAATATTCAATTTACAAAATCAAATAAATTTTCATTATTAAACGGAACACTTGGAGATAGCATAAACCTAAATCCAAACGATTACTCTGTAGTTGTATCGGCAGGACCTTATAATCTAAACCCAAACGATAGTTTAAATTTAGTGTATATGATTTTTGCTTCAGCTGATAGTATAAAATGCAAGTTTACAAAATTGAGCGAATTTGAATACTTTATTAGAAATAAAAAGCTAATTTTAAGACTAAATCTAAAAACTGCCTCTGAAGTTGAGTATAAAATTTACGATATTACTGGAAGAGTTATATCAAATCATAAAGATTACATCTCAAACAAGTTTTATGAACTTGAAATTAATAACTTAAAAACGGGGATTTACATTGTTCAGTTAAAAATAGGTGACAATAAGAGAGTTTTTAAGGTTTTGTTTAAATAAAAAAATGTGCTTTAAAATTTTCGAACTATGAGAAAGCTAATTTTAGCTAGTTTGATGACAATATCGTTTGTAGCCTGCCAGCAGATAAAGCCTGAAGAAATTACAAAACCTATAGAAGAAAAGATATCTGCTCTAGATGAAAGAATAAAGAGTATAGAATCCTGGATAGAAGAACAAAAGAAAGCAGCCGCTGAAGCTCCGAAAACTACACAAGAAATATCAAAAGGAATATCTGATCTAAAAAAAGAAGTTAGTACACTAAGTTCAAGACTAACTAATGTAGAAAATAAATTAAAAAGTATTGAACCAGCTTTAAGATCAAGATAAAAGGAGGAAGATCATGAGAAAACTTTATCTAATTATAACGATAGCTGCTATTGGAATGTGGGCATGTGGTAAAAGTGAAGAAGATGATATGGGTGAACTTGTTCTAAACGAACTTTCCGCTAATCAAGCCGGTGATGGTGTTGTTCTTTCTTGGACTTGGAACGGGTCTGGAACACTTGATTCAGTTGTTATCTATCTAAATAATACAAAAGTAGCGACAGTAACTCAAGGAACAAGCTATACCCACCAAACAAATCAGACAGGAACATATATGTTAAAGGGTTATCATGGTTCGGATGCTCATGAAAGCAATACAAGAAGCACAGAACCAGTTTCTTCAAGTGTTACAGTGTATGAAAGAAGTGCTCCTGGTGGTCCAAGTGGATTAACAATTGGTTCTGATTATAAATTCGTAACAAAAAGCTTGAATGATCAAGATGCTCCATCAACAGTTTATTACTATTATACTGACTGCGTTCCAGGTTCTTCAAACGGTCCAATTTACTACTTATCTTCACCAGTAAATGGAGCTTGTAATGAACTTTCAGGATTTTCAATAACTTCTTATATAAAGGCAGATCAATCATTTAATGGAGTTGTTCAAGATCCTGGAAATTCTACATATGCACAATTAAGTTCAAATTCAACATATTCTTTAAGATTCCAAGTTGGTGGTAAAACTTATTATGCTCTTGCAAAAACAGGTGGTTCAGTAGGCCAAACAGTTACTATAGACTTTAAAGTTCAAAAAATTCCAAACTTAAGAATTATAGGTCAATAAGCTCCCTTCTGGGGGCTTTAAACTCAACTTTAAAATTTTCAAATTGAGGAGAACTTTTTTTCTATGTCCTCCAAAGTATTATAAAGTTGAATACGATTTTTCTGACGATAACGAATATTACGAAGTTTATAGAGGAAAACAAGTGGATACTCAAAAAGCTTACAAGCAATGGGAAAAAGTTTATTTTACTTACTTAAAATATAACCTCGATGTAAAAATTGTTCCACCAAAGGAAAATTTACCAGAACTTACATTTGTAGGAGATTCAATATTCTTATTTAATGATAAAGCTTTCATAAGTAACTTTAAACATAGAGAAAGGCAAAAGGAAGCTGAATATGTAAAAGAATGGGCATATAAGAATAACTTTGAGATTATAGAATTGCCAGAAAATATAACATTTGAAGGAAATGCAGAAGCTATTTATTCATACGAAAAAAAACTAATTTTAATGGCATTTGGTAAGAGAACAAGTTATGAAATGAAAAATATTTTGGAAAAATTTACAGGAGTAAAAGTCATACCAATCGAAACAAGAAAATTTCATTTAGATATGTGTATATTCCCAATTGACGATATAATTTTCTATTCAAAAGGAACTATAGTTGACAGTTCAATTGATTTATTAAAGGAAAACTTCTATTTAGTTGAACTTCCCAATGAATGGTCATTTTACTTTGCTCTAAATAATACTTATTATCAAAATGTGATATTTTCAAATAAGTCCAAAATTCAAAATGATTTAGCAGAAATCTTTATAAAGTTTGGTTATAATGTTGAATTTTTTGAACTTTCGGAATTTCACCTTGTAGGTGGAGGTGTTAAGTGTTTAACTTTAGAGCATTATAAAGTATGAGAATTGCTATAATTGGAATAAATGGTAAAATGGGAAGAGAAGTTGCTAAGGTGTTAAAAGAAAATAATTATAACTTTTTTGGAATTAGTAAAGAAGATGACTTCATGATATATAAAAATGCTGATATTTTGATAGAATTTACAAATAGTCAAGCAAATTTCGAGCATATCAATATCGTAATGAATGATCCCAGAAAGTATATAATTGGAACAACTGGATTTAATCAAGAACAATTAGAAACTATATTAGAACTTTCAAGGAAAACAGCAGTTTTTTTATCTTATAATTTTTCTTATGGTTTAAATTCCCTCTTAAGATTCATTCCAGAGCTATATAAAAAGCTTTTGGATTACGATGTCGCTCTTTATGAAATCCATCATAAATTCAAAAAAGATAAACCAAGTGGAACAGCTAAAATGATATTAGATAGTTTAAAGCAAGTTAATAATAATTTAAACTTAGAAATAAGTTCGTTTAGAATTGGTGGAATTTTTGGAGAACATGTTCTAATGTTTTCAAATGAGGGAGAGGTTATAGAAATTAAACATAAAGCATTGAGCAGAAGAGTATTTGCACTTGGAGTTTTAAAAGCAATTAATTTTATAAAGGATAGAGATAAAGGATTTTTCACAATGAAAGATTTATAAAAGAATTAAAGCTTTGCATTTTTAGAAAACTAACTATAAAATTTCAAACTTCGTATGAAAGAAATAAAGGATAAAAACATAAGGAAGTTTAAGGGGAGATTGTATTCTTTAGAAGATTTTCTAAATCCTGAATGGTGGAAATATATATTTGACTCAATCTATTTGAAAACTGATTCTGATATTGTAATGGACGATGAACTTACAGAAAAAGAAGTTGATATATTTTTGAAAATATTAAAACCCAACAAGAATGATAGAATTTTAGATTTAGCTTGTGGACAAGGAAGGCATACTATTGAGTTTTATAAGAGAGGTTATAAAGAAATAGAAGGTGTAGATATTTCAGAATATTTAATTAGGAAAGCAAAACAAAGAGCAAAGAAAGAGAATTTGAAAATTAAATTTAGGAAAGCTGATGCAAGAAATTTACCATACAAAGAAAATGTGTTTGATTTCGTTCTAATATTGGGAAACAGTTTTGGATATTTTTCAAACGCTTCAGATGATTACAAAGTTTTAAAAGAAGTATTCAAAGTCCTAAAACCATATGGGACTTTACTTTTAGATATTGCAGATGGAGATTACATTAGAAATCATTATAAACCCTATACATGGGAATGGATAAATGATAAATACGTTGTACTAAGAGAAAGGCAACTATCACATGATAAGCGTCTTTTAATATCAAGGGAAATTGTTATACATGCGAACAAGGGAGTTGTAGTAGATCAAATTTATTCTGAAAGATTGTATTCTCAAAGTGAAATTGAAGACATCCTTAAAAGTGCAGGTTTTAATAACGTAAAATTTCACATGAATTTGATTTCTCAATCAAAAAGAAATATAGATTTAGGCTTAATGGAAAATAGAATAATTCTAACTGCTGTTGCTCCGAAACAAAGTATAAAAGTTAGTTCAAAAGTTAAAACATTTAATATTACAGTACTTTTAGATGACACAAGCTTAAAGATGGACCAAAGTTACGAATTAGAGGCTATTAAGCAGTTAAAAATAGCATTGTCTAAACTTGAAGGATATAAATTTAGTTATATTGAAAGTCATAAGGGTTTGTTTTATAATCTTGGAAATTTAAAAACTGATTTAGTATTTAACCTTTGTGACGGTGGCTATAATAACAATGCTAATATGGAATTACATATTCCTGCATTATTAGAAGTTCTGAATATTCCATATACTGGTTCTCCACCTCAAACTCTTGCAATATGTTATGATAAATCTCTTGTCAAATCTATTGCAAATTCATTAAATATCCAAACGCCATATGAATATCTTATTATGCCAGAAGATACAACTTACAATATACCTACTAATTTCCCTGTTATACTAAAGCCAAATTTCGGGGATGGAAGCGAAGGGATATATAAAGATTCAGTTGTTTACAATTCTGTTGAATTTACAGAAGCCCTAAATAGATTAAGAAAACAATTTCCTAATATTCCTATTCTTGTTGAAGAATTTTTAACAGGTGATGAAATTAGTGTAGGAGTTTTAGGTAATTTGCCTTATGATTTTGAAATTCTTCCAATTTTAAAAGTTGACTATTCTGAATTACCAGAGGATTTGCCACCTATTTGTGGATATGAAGCAAAGTGGGATTTTGATTCAATTTACTATAAAAAAATTAAATACGTTCCTGCTGAATTAGATAAAGATATTGAAGAAAAAATTTATGATATGGTTTTGAAACTTTACATTAGGCTTGATTTAAGAGATTATGGTAGGTTTGATATCAGATTTTCACCTGACGGGATTCCAAAATTGCTTGAAGTAAACCCAAATCCTGGTTGGTCATGGGATGGAAAATTAAAAATAATGTGCGAATGGAAAGGCATGGAATATGAAGAAATGCTTGAAAGAATTATAAGGCACGCATTAAAGAGATATAATCTAATTTAAAGCTTGAAAGTAGAAGAAATTATTAAAAATAAAATATTGGAAAATGGTTTTGACTTAGTTGGAATTACAGATACAAAAATACCCCAACAGGTTAAGCAAGCTTTTTTAGACTGGATAAAAAATAACTTTTATGCTCAAATGAACTATATGAAGGAAACTTTTGAAAAGAGATTAGACTTAAAAAAGGTTTGGGAAGATGTAAAAAGTGTGATTGTAGTAGGGAAAAATTATTACAAACATGTCCAGTATAAAGATTATAAGATATCAATATATGCACTTTCAAAGGATTACCATAAAGTTATGAAAAAAAAGCTTTTGAAAATATTTAAGGAACTTTCAAGAGATCTAAAATTTAATTTTAGGATTTATGTTGATAGTGGTCCAATTTTGGAAAAAGTTTTTGCCCAAAAAGCTGGTATTGGTTGGCAAGGAAAAAACTCACTTTTAATAAGTCCAAAATTTGGTTCTTTTATATTTATTGGTATTATACTTGTTGATATTGAATTAGAAATAGATAATCCTTTTGTAAATGATTTTTGTGGTAATTGTAATAAATGCATTTTAGCTTGTCCTACAAAAGCTATTGTAAAAGAAAGAACAATCGATTCAAATAAATGCATTTCATATTGGACAATTGAATATAAGGGAAAAGAAATAAATCTAAATTATAAAGATTGGATTTTTGGATGCGATATTTGTCAAATTGTTTGTCCTTGGAACAAAAAAGCTAAGGAAACGGATTGGGAAGAATTTAAGGTTCTTCATGTTTTGAAATACTCCCTAAATGAACTTTTAAAACTAAATGAAAACGAATATAATGAAATTTTTAAAGGAATGCCTATTAAAAGAGCAAATTATAAGCGCTTTAAGAGAAATATATTGCACATTATGGGAAAAGACCCCTCCTCCTATAAGCATTAGCAATTCTCTCAATAGCAAGTATATAAGATGCTGTCCTTAAATCCACAAGGTACTTTTTAGATGTATTATAAACCTCATTTATAACTTTTATTAATTTCTTTTCAAGATTGCTATTTACTTCAGATTCATCCCAATAATATCCAATCCTATCTTGTATCCATTCCAAATATGAAACAATAACACCTCCAGAATTTGCCAAAATATCTGGTATTATAATAACTCCATTGTTTAACAATTTTTCTTCTGCTTCGAAAGTTGTAGGACCATTTGCTGCTTCTATAATATATTTAGCTTTTATTTTATTTGCATTTTCTTCCGTAATTACATTTTCTATTGCTGCTGGAATAATTATATCTACATCAAGACTAAATAATTCTTCGTTTGTTATACTATCCGCATTAGGATAACCAGCAACTGTTCTTTTAGTTTTTCCTTCAATGTCTTTATCATAATAAGCATATTTGATTAAGCTTGGTATATCTAATCCTCTTTCGTTATATACACCACCTTGTAAATCAGTAATTGCAACAATTATTGCTCCCATCTGACTTAGAAATAAAGCGGTATGACTTCCAACATTACCAAATCCTTGAATTGCTACTTTTTTTCCCTTTATATCATCATTAAATAGTTTTAAAAATTCTCTTGTAGTAATAGCAACACCTCTTCCTGTTGCCTCTTTTCTTCCCTTTGAACCTCCTAAGTATACTGGCTTTCCGGTTACAACAGCAGGCTCATTATATCCTTTAATAATACTATATGTATCCATAATCCAAGACATTATCTGTTCATCTGTAAGAACATCAGGAGCAGGAATATCTATAGAAGGTCCAATAATGTTTATAATTTCATAAGTATATCTTCTTGTTAACCTCTCAAGTTCCCCCATTGAGAATTTTAGCGGATCAACCTTAACTCCACCTTTTGCTCCACCAAACGGCAAATCAACAAGAGCACATTTAAATGTCATCCACTGAGCCAAAGCAATAACCTCGTCTTTATCAAGATCAGGAGAATATCTAATTCCCCCTTTATATGGTCCAAGAGCATTATTATATTGACATCTATAACCTTCAAAAACTCTCACTTCACCATTATCCATTCTTAAAGGTATAGAAACTTCAACAACTCTCTCTGGATAACTCAAAATTTCTCTTATCCAGCTTTCCAAATGCATTATATCTGCAGCTTTGTTAAATTGCTTAAGTGCTTCTAACCTTGGATTTTTCTTATTCATAAACAAAATTTTAAAGCTAAGTATTTTTTTCTTCTTCGTAATAAGCAATAAGTTCTGCTAAGAATCCAATTGATATTAATAATAATCCTGAAAGGACAAGAAGAATTACTAAATATGCAAGTGGTCTATAACCCATTTCAAAAATGAACCTTAAAACAATTGCAAAAATACCTATTAAAAAACCTAAAAATAATAATAGAAATCCAAGTGTTCCAAATAACAACAATGGTTTTTCTTTGAAAGTTAAAAGGAATTTAACAGCTAACAAATCTAAAAAACCAATCAATATCCTTAACTTTCCCCTATATTTACTTGCACCTGCCCTTCTTGGATATAATTTTACTGGAATTTCTGTTATTCTAAACTTATAATGATGAGCAATTGGGATAATATATCTATGCCATTCCTTTCTTAATGGAATACTTTCAAGAACTATCCTTTTCATACCTTTCAAAGCATTCATATCTCTTACTTTTACATTAAAAAAAATTCTTGAAAGCATATTGTATATTAACGATACAAACCTCTTTTCATACTTTCCAACTTTATAGCCAGCTACTAAATCCCAGTTCTCTTCCTCTATTTTCTTACAAATCCTATAAGCATCTTCAAATGAAAATTGTAAATCAGCATCAAAAATAACAATAATTTCACCTCTTGAATATTTTAAACCCGTTTTAATAGCATCTGTTTTCCCTTTGTTATAAGGAAGTTTTAAAACAATTATATCTTCTCTATTTTTTGAAAGTTCAAATGCTTTTTCATAAGTTTTGTCATTACTACCATCATCCACAATTACTAATTCCCAATCTTTCAAATTATTAATTTCTTTAAATTGTATAAACTCGCTTATAAGATAAGGAATATTTTCCTCTTCATTAAAAGCAGGAGATATAATTGAAACTTTCATAAATAGGATTCTGGGTTTTCGATAGCATAAATCATTTCAATAGCTTGTTTCGTTTCTAAAATATCATGTGTTCTTATAATATGTACTCCTTTCAAAACTAAGTAAGATGCGACTACTATTGAACCAATTAATCTATCATCCGGATTTTCTAAATTTAATATTTTTCCTATAAAAGATTTTCTTGAATGTCCTACGAGAATTGGATAACCCATATCTAAAAATTCTTCTAAATACTTTAAAATCATTAAGTTATCATAAACTCGTTTTCCAAAACCTATTCCTGGATCAATTATAATTTGTTCTCGATTAATACCATTTTCAAGTGCATATTCAATTCTCATATTTAGCTCATTTTTAATTTCAGATATTGTGTCATGATAATAAGGATTTAATTGCATATCCTTAGGTGTTCCTCTAATATGCATTATAACAACATTACAATCATAATCTCTTATGACTTTCACCATATTTTTATCAAATATTAATCCAGAAATATCATTAACAATATGAGCTCCGTTATCTAATGCCAAACTTGCTACTTTTGAACGATAAGTATCAACTGAAATATAAACATCTTTTGGGATTTCTTTTGAAAGTTCTTTAATAATTGGAATAACTCTTCTTATTTCTTCATCCTCATCTATCTCATTTGAAAATGGTCTTGTGGATTGTCCTCCAACATCTAATATTTTTGCACCATCCTCTATAAACTTATGAGCTCTCTTAATTGCTTCTTTAATATTCATTACTCTACTCTTTTCATAAAAAGAATCTGGTGTAATGTTTAAAATTCCCATTATTATTGGTTTTTCTAATTCAAATTTTAATCTCATAATATTTTCAAAATCAAGGATTTTAATATTTGAAGTAAAATAACAGCTATAATAGGAGAAATATCTATAGGAAAATTCCAATTTAATCTATAAAACATGAAATTTCTAATTGGATTTAAAACAACATTAGCCAAATTATCAATAAACCTGACAACATCGTTATTTCTATCCATATCAAACCAGCTTAAAATAGCACTCACGAATATAATAAAGCAATATAAATCTATAGTAAGGGCTAAGAAGTTCTCCATCCCCTTATTTTACCTTTCTTAATAAGGGCATCATATTGTTTCATAACTAAATAAGAGTTAATTTGATTTACCAAATCTAAAATAACACCCACAATAATTAAAATTCTTGTACCACCGAAATAAAATGGCACATTGAGCATTTTTGAAATATGATATGGTGCTATTGCAATAAAAATAAAGAATATTGAAGCAGGAAGAAGTATTCTTGACATTACATTATCAATGTATTGAGCAGTCGCCTCTCCAGGCCTTATACCAGGTATAAATCCTCCATATCTTTGTAAATTATCAGCAACATCTTTTGGATTTAGAACAATTGAAGTATAGAAATATGCAAAGAATAAAATTAAAATAGCAAATAAAGCATCATACAATAAACTACCAGGATAAAAGTAAGTTTGAAACATAGTTTGAATTTGAGCATTTGGAAAAACTGTAGATATTGTTTGTGGAAATATAAGAACACTTTGAGCAAATATAATTGGAATAACACCAGCTATATTTACTGTTAATGGTAAATATGTGCTTTGTCCCCCCACAACAGCTTTTCCTACAACCCTTTTAGCATAATGAATAGGTATTCTTCTTTGAACTTCTGTAACTACAACAACTGCAGCAGTTACAGCTACGAAAAATGCTAAGAAAATAATTACATTTAACCAAGTTATTGTTCCAGATAATAGTAAATTAGTTATTGCTCTGACTTCCGCAGGAAATGTATCAAGAGATCCAATTAAAATTAATATTGAAGAACCCCTACCTATTCCTCTTTCATCAATTTGTTCTCCAAGCCACATCACAAATATAGCTCCACCAACAAGTGTTATAACAGTAGTTATTGTAAAGAGAAAACCTGGGTTTGGAACTATGGGTATTCCTGTTTGAGTTTTTAATGTTTGTAAGAATGAAGTTATTCCGAATGCTTGTACAGTTGCTATTAAAACTGTAAGCAATCTTGAATATTGGTTTATTGTTCTTCTTCCATGTTCACCTTCCCTTTGTAATCTTTGTAAGTTTGGAAGCGTATTAGATAACAATTGCATTATAATTGAAGCTGATATATATGGCATTATTCCAAGAGCAAATATTGAAGCTCTTGATAGAGCTCCTCCAACGAATATATCATAAATTCCAAAAACGGTTCCTCTTAGAGTTTGGAAAAACTCAGCAAGAGCACTAGCATTTATTCCAGGAACTGGAATATGAGTTCCTATCCTAAAAACAAGAATTATCAATAATGTAAATAAAATTTTTTCACGAAGTTCTTGAATTTTGAATATATTTAAGATTGAATTTAACATAACTTTACTCCTTTACTTGTGAATTTGAAGCCTTTATAATTTCCAAAGCTTTTCTAGAGAACTTATCAATATTTTCAAATATCAAACTTTTAGTTAAATTTCCTTTTGCTAGTATTTTAACAAGTTTGTTTGGATTTTTTATTAGCTTTCTTTCATAAAGTGTTTGCTTATTCACAATTTCGCCCTCTTTGAATTTTTCATCTATTTTCTCTAAGTTTACTTCTTGGTACTCCTTAGAAAACGGATTATTAAATCCTCTTTTTGGAATCCTTCTATATATGGGCGTTTGACCACCTTCAAACCAAATTTCCTTAGGTCCCCCCCTTCTCGAATTTTGACCCTTATGCCCTCTTCCTGCTGTTTTACCAAGTCCAGAACCTATCCCCCTTCCAACTCTAACTTTTTCAAGATTAGCACCTTTCTTTGGCTTTAAATTACTAAGCGTTATCATTTTCTCCCTCCTTTTAATTAATTCTCAAATTCCTCAACTTCTATATATTGCATTACCTTACTAATCATTCCCCTTATAGCAGGATTATCCTTATGTATAACAGTTTGATTTATTTTTCTAAGTCCAAGACTTTTTATTATTTCCTTGTTTTTTCCATGAATTTTGATAAGGCTTCTTTTTAAAGTAATTTTTAATGTCTTCATATCTGAAAATTTTAAAGCTTTTTCTACTTTAAAATTTCCAAAATTATGATTTACGCAATCTTAACATTTAACGAAGATATTATTTTAACAGAGGCTATGTATCTTGGACTTAATGAATATTACTCTCAAGCTTTTGCCCTTATAGATCAAGTGATAAGGCAAAATCCTACATCCATAAAAGCATACTTACTAAAAGCTATTATTTTAGATTATAGAATTGATGATTTTGGAACAAACATAGGTGAAAGTGATTTTTTCTATTGTATTGATCAAGTTATAAAATTTGCTTCTCCTCTCATTCAATCCGAAAAAAGAGATGAGGGATATTTCTTCTTGGGTTCTGCATATGCTTTGAGAGCTTTTAGATATGGCAAGAAAGGTATTTATGCACCTATTTTAAATGATATTATAAATGGTTTGGAGTATTTAAATAAAGCATTAGATATAAACAAAGAATTATACGATGCCTATTTATTACTTGGATTGTACAATTATGCTTCTGATCAATTTCCATCATTTGTAAAAGCTATTTTAAGAACAGGAGATACAAAAAAAAGAAAAAAACTTGGAATTGAACAACTTGAAATAGCAAGTCAAAAATCAAGATATGTAAGAGATTTAACAAAATATGCTCTTTTGGAAATTTATTATAGAGAGAAAATGTATGATAAAGCTTATGAAATTGGAAAAGAATTAGTTCAAAAATACGATCATTCAAGAAATATAAGGTGGATTTATGGTAAAAGTCTAAGAGCTCTTCATAAATGGGAAGAAGCAAGAGAAGTTTATGAAGATTTACTCTACTTAATCTTAGATGCTCGTGATTTTGATAAATATCAAATCGCATTAGCAAGTTATTATACTGCTTTTTGTTATTACGTTTTACAAAAGTACGATGAAGCATATCAATTTAGCAATTTTGCTTATATGGTAATTTTAGAAAACATGGACAATAAAGAGATTAGAAAGTTAAGAAATAGAGTAGAAAACTTAATGGGCAATATTGCAAGATACAAAAGTTAATGCAAGCTTTAAAAGAGAAAAACCTTATATTGCTTACGATTGCTCAATCTATTTCACTTTTTGGAGATAGATTAAATAATATGGCATTACTTAGTATTATTGGTTCATATTATTCACAATCCACTTTAGCATTCTCAGGTCTGGCAATATTTATGGCATTACCATCAATATTATTTTCACCTATATCTGGAGTTATTGCAGATAGCTTTAATAGAAAAAAGCTTATGATAATAACTGAAATTCTTAGAGCTATTATTGTTTTTTCAATTCCATTTTTATTTTTGAGCTTTAAAAACATAATTTTGATTTATTTTACTATTTTTTTACTCTATTCACTTACACTTCCTTTCAACAATGCAAAGATGGCCTTGATTCCACAAATAACTAGTAATATATACACTGCAAACTCAATTTTAAATATAACCGGAAGACTTGCTATTGCTTTTGGTATTTTGTTTGGTGGAATTTTAGTAGACTTATATATTTGGAAAAAACTTGATTTAGAGGGTTGGAAAGTTGCTTTTTATATTGATGCTTTAACTTATATCATATCTGCATTTTTAATTTTTTTTATAAAGATAGATAATAATAGAAATGCAGCTCATGTGGAAATTTACGAGATTATCGAAAAGGAGAAAGGATTTTTTAAAAACTTGTGGCATGATTTTTTGTTTGCAATTAAATATGTTTTGGATTTTAAGAAAATTTCGCTTATTTTCAAATTTCTTATTCTTACTATGTTAGTTATATCCTTAGGTTATAACATTTACCTTCCATATTTCCAACAAAATCTAGGTTTCGGAACAAAAGGGATAGGAATAATTGGAAGTTCTCTCGGTATTGGATTCCTAGTTGGTTCAGTCTTTTTTCCTTTTTTAGTATTAAAGCTTGGTGAAATAAGAATAATATTAATTTCCCATTTTTTACTACCGAGCTTATTTGTAATTTCAATATTCGTAGATAATTTATGGGTTTTATTAATATTGTTCTTCAT
>JBDRXT010000013.1:0-19429 GCA_039803045.1 Caldifarciminota bacterium | reverse complement strand
TATTTTTCCAATAGGCGTTGATAGAATTATTGATTTTGAATCGTCAGTTAAATCTATGTCAGCATACTTTACTTTTATTTTTATTTTGCTTATTAACTCAGGCTCCTTTATCTCAAATTCATGATGAAAGTTCCCATATTCGTCATATCTAAATACCCAGTCAACGTTTGGATATATGTCCTTTATCCTTACTCTCCTATAGCTCTTTACAAAGAGTATTCCCTCTGGACAGTGCCCTAAATAATAGTTCTCATATCCAGGTATCTCTTCTTCATATATTATGTTCTCTTTCTTTATCTCTCCATCTATAAGCTCATAGTCTATTCTCGCATAGTGAAATACTGTTTTTTCTCTTTCTCTTGAATTAAATATTCGATCTTTGCTTTTTGTGCTTTCTTTCTCTTCTATGTCATATATTACATAGCTTAACCCTTTTTGCGTTATAAATATGTTCATTTTTCCATTTCTCGAATAGAATATTACTTCTTTTTCTTTAACTTGCCCTTTGTTTGGTGTAAATCCTTTATAGTAATAAAAATTTAACTGCCCTATAGCATTTAAATTATAGCTTATAATCTGACTTTGTTATCTTCTTTACCATGTATTTAACTATATCCCTATAAGACCAATACCTGAACATTACATACTTCGGATCTTTAGGATCCTTATGAAACATAATTTCACCAATGCAAAGATCATCATACTCATCACCTTTATAATAATCTAAAACCATTAATATAAACTTTAGCATTTAAATTTTTTATTTGTTTTCCATCTTGCTCAACATAAAATGAAAAGGGAATAGTATCTAATTCTATAAGCTTGTCAATAGAAAAAGGATCCTTTATAACTACTTTCAAGAGGTAATCTCCTTGTATATATTCTTTAGGAATAGGAATTTTTTCTAAAAATTCTAAGGTTTTATCGACATTACGATGATGGGATCCACTGCTACATAATTAAATCCAATTTCTATGGGGAAAGCTACATTAACAGTTTCTGCTTTATTTGAATGATTATAAAATTCATAATAAATATAGTATGAAAACTCATCAAAATAATGCGGTACATCAACAATCATTAGTTGTCTCTCAAGTGATATATAAGGATGTTCATCTTTAATGAATATATCACCTGGAGAGCTCTTATAATCAGCGGCTACGACTGCTTCATTTGCCTTCAGGTGAGATGCAAAAAATATCCCAATCAATAAAGTGAAAGAGTATTCAAAGGTAAAATTTCAGTTAGCGGATCAGAAAATTCTTCACTTGCAATGTGAGATCTTCATTAAATATTTGGGCTTAAAGTTAATAAAATCTCTAAAAATATAATTAAAGAAGTATAAAGGTCTCAAAAGGCTTGGCGTATTTACCCATCAATAACAACAAAAAAATAAATAATCTATTTTCATTTTTAAAAATTTTGAGGCATAATTTTATAATATCTTATATAAAACAAGCATAAATGCAATTCCAAATATTATAGCAATTGAATTAAGCTCTCTTGAGATTGAATTTAAAGAACTTGGAATAACATCCCAGATTACTAAATATATCATAGCTCCTGCTGCAAAACCAAAACCAAAAGGTAAAAATAGCTTAAATATTTCTACTAAAATGTATGATGGAACAGCCATTAGAGGTTGTGGAAAACTTGAAAAAATACTCCAAAATAAGCAAGCAATAGGACTTGCACCTTGAGCTATTAAATATAATGAAATAGCAAGACCTTCTGGAATATTATGAATTGATATTGCAATAGATGTTAAAATTCCTAAATTTTCTCTACCACCAAATGAAACACCAATAGCAACACCTTCTGCAAAGCTATGAGCAGTCATTATAAATAAAAATATAATTGCCCTTTTTGCTGAAACTCCCCTTATACTTCCAAGTACAAGTTCCCTATCATTTAAAAAAATATTTGTTATCATTACTAATAAAATACCAAAGATTATTCCGATTATCATTAATAAAATATTTAAATTTAAACCTTCGTAGATAAGATTAAAACTTGCACCTATCATAAGACCACCTGCTAATGCTTCGAAAGTTCCAAAAATTTTCCTACTTAGATTTTTTACAAAGAAAAATGGTAAAGCACCAATACCAGTTGCTAAATCTGTGATAAGAGCATATATGAAAACTATAAAAGTTTCCAAAATTGCGAAATTTTAAAGGTTATCTTTCAAAAATACTAAAACACTATCTCTTACGATTTTTAGTTGTTCTTCGTGCTTTATACCTAAATATCCATCTGTTATTTTCTCTACAAAATCCCATCTATCCATATATCCATTATGATTTCCACCCTTAATAACTATTAACTTTTTCTTTGTTTTTAAACTTTCATAAATGATTTTTTGATTATATTCAAACTTTGTGATTTCATCATTTGTCCCTGAAAAAATCAAAACTGGAATTTTAATTTTATTATAGTTTAAAAACAAAGCAGGAGGAGAAAATACAAAAACGCATTTTATAAAATTTCTTTTATATGAAACAAGAAGAGAATAATATGCTCCAAGTGAATGACCTCCAAGACATCCTCTATTTTCAATAGAACTATCGATTTCATTTAAGTTATCTAAAATTTTTAGGATTTTAAAAGGAATAAGTGTCAAAAAGAACCAACCCTTATAATCAGGAATAATTACAACATAACCATTACTTGCTAGAAATTTTCCAAAAGATTCATATCTTCTTGAAGGACTATTCATACCCCCCGAAAATAAAATAAATGGAAATTTTCCCTCTACTTTTGGTTTATAAACATCAATATAATCTCCGTTAAATTTAATCCTCTTTATCTCAACGTCAAAACTTATTATAAATATTATCATAAATACTTATATAAGCTCTTGCAGCATAGATAAAAAATGCTAAACTTGAAGCAAAAATTGAAATAATCAAAAGTTTAAACCTAAAACCAAATTCAAGAAGATAACTAATAACCATTAAATAAAATACAATACCAGAAATTTTACCAAATATATTTGAACTTTGAATTTTCGCTCTATAAAACCATAAAAATATTGTGCCTATAAGTAGGAGAAATTCCCTAATTAAGTAGAATATTAGTGCCCAATTTGGCAAATCTCTATAAATAACAAGAGCATAAACAACTACAAAAATAAGCAACTTATCTACTAAATGATCATAAGCTTTTCCAAATTCCCTTTGACTAACATTTAATTTCCTTGAAAAATATCCATCCAAAATATCTGTCGCAAGAGCTATAAAAAGTAAAAAAAGTGTTAAAGTACTACTTCTTGAAATTGAAAAGAATATTACGGGAACTAATAAAAATCTAACTGTCGTAAAAATATCAGGCAATAGTATCAATAACCCTTAAGATAATCAGGTCTTATAGGTTTATAAATTTCGCTTTCAGTCTTTCTTGTAAATTTCCAAATTGGAATATGGTAACTAATTCCAATCTTAAAACTAAATCCAAAACTTTGTACATATTTTGAACCATCAAAAACATAGTCATTAGAATATCTTAAGTCCAAGGATATTACGTAAAATGGCATATCCCAAGCCTTGCCCCAACTTCCAAATCCAACCTTGATTCCACCACCATATATCAAGTCCTTAGGATAAAATGACGTTCCAACAACACCATATGGCATTATTGAAGCAACTCTATTTCCCAATGAAGGCCCAAGTTTAAATGAAAATCTTGATTCTTTAACAACTTGTTTTATATCTTTTCCGACTGTTGTATCTTTTCTTAATTTAAATGTTATATTTTCAAAATCAAAACCTAATCCAAATCCAAAAGGTTTATTTTTCATATATTTAAAAAATACAAAATCAAATGGAACAATTTTTAATTCATTACTTGCCTGAAAATTAACACCAGCACTCAATGTCCAAAGTAAAAACGTCCTTTCACTCCTCGGATTAAATACAAATGGTGCTATAACATAATCTGAATGATTGTATAAAATCCTAAAACCAAATGATGCTTTAAATAATAGTTTTGAAGAATAAATTCTGTATTGGTTATAATAAAATGTATCCGGTTTGCTTCTTAGAATATAAGTTTTCATTGGATCATAAAATTGTCCTAAATAGGCTTTTGTCATACCTATATCTAAGTAAAATACTTGCCATCTTATGCCAAGTCCAAAATCGTATCCACCACCCTTAAAATTCTTACCATCAGTTGTATAACCAAAACTAAAATATGGACCAACATCAAAACTTTTATTTCCAAAATAAGGTCTAAATTTAAAATATAAAAATGAAGGCAAGTTATAATAATTTGTATCATCAGTTAATGGAGCATAATTTACCCTTCTTAAACCAAGTGTAAATTCGTTTCCGTATCTCTTAAGAGGAAAATATCTATAAAGTCCAATTTCATAAATATAGTCATAATAAGAACTATCTGAAAACATCCTTTGAGTATATATTGTAAATAATACAAAATTCCTTTCCTCAGCTTTCTCTACAATATCTCCATGATAATACCTTGTATATGTTTCTTCATCCCATTCCCTAAACGGATATGTGCTTGTAAAAAACAAAGGATTTATAGCTACCGAAAAAAACAAACCTCTTGCAATACTATCTTGATTTTTAGTCCAAATGTTATTGTTATATTTCTTTATAACATATTGTCCATATCCAACATAAGCTGTTATTAGAGAAAAATGCTCATGATATAAAAGTCCAACTTTTAGACCAACAGCTGCAGTATATGTAGGTCCATAAAGTAAAGTATCACCATAAAGAGGATCGCTTACCACAATTCTTTTTATAGATCTTGGATTAAAATAACCTATACTAAGTAAAGGGGCTAAATAAAGAAACTTTTTACCTATTGCAGGTCCCATAAACACTTGAAATCCAGGATAATAATATAACAATGTATCACTTGAAGATAATTGAGATGCATTTATATTTCCAAAATGAAGCTGAACTCCAGTTGTAAAGCCAACAAAACCACTTGTAAAAGCTGTATAAGAACTCTCCCAGTATCCAACAACTCTATTTTGCATATTAGGATTTATATAAGCACCAATTCCAAAAAATTTCGTTTTAGGTATATTTACAAAAAGGCTAAAAGTAATAAGAATCATAGCCATATTTTAAAGCATATCACGTATTATATGAAGAATCTCATTTAAAACAACTGGTAAATTTACTAATTTTTCAAATTTAGTTTTTTTCTTAATTTCAATTTCATTTGGACTTTTGATATATCTTAAAAATCCTGTACTTTCAAGATATTCATCAACTCCACTTTTTATACCTTTAAATATACTATAAGTTGGTGTTCCAAGTAGTGCGCTCTCTCTATTCATAGTGCCACCCGCAGAAATTGTAAAATCGGCCCAATATAATAATCTTGGTCCATTTAAAATACTATCTGGAATAAAAACGTTTTCATTTAAAAACTTACTTAGATTTAATTCTTGAATTTGTTCTTTATTTCTTAAAACTAGAATAACTTTAGCTTTACTTGAAACGTATTTCAAAACTTCAAAGAATAAATCATTTTTTTTATAATATAGAGAACTTGTTGCAGGTGTTCTCATTACACAAACAGGCAAGTTTCTATCTATACCAATTTCTAAAATGTAATCTTTAATATCTTCAAAATTCCAAAGATAAATTTCTTCTTTTATACCATTATAAAACTTTACATTTTTTGCTCCATAAAGTTTAAGGTAATCTTTTTTAAAATACTTTGGAACTACAACTAAATCAGATAATCTAAAAGCTAAGTGATTTGCAACTTGCCCTTCAAAATCCATAAATGTAATAGTTCTAATTTTAAGCATTTTAGCACATAAGATCTGATGATATGAATTATGGGATAAAGCTAAATCAATTTTTTTAGTTTTTACATAATCTTTAAGCTCGTAAGCTCTTTTTAACAAACCTATTAACTTTTTAAATTTACTTTTCCCATCATGCTTACCTACAATTTCAAAATCTAAATTAAAACTTCGGGCAAGTTCAATTGTTTGACCAAAATCCCTAATTGTAATCAAAATATTATAGCTATCTCTTAATCTTTCAATAATAGGTTTAAAAAATAAGACATGGGGAGAATTTGCTATATCAATCCATATTGTTTTCACTATTTTCCTTTAAAGTTTGGTTTTCTTTTTTCCAAAAAAGCTTTTATACCTTCATTAAAATCTTCAGTTTTCGAGAGAAATTCTTGATATTGAGCTTCTAACTCCAAAACTTCACCTAAACCTAAACCATAAACTCTATTAAATAAACGCTTCGAGATAGCATAAGCTTTTGTGGGTCCATTTGCTATATTTGTTGAAAATTCAACTATTTTATTATCAAACTCATCATCCTCAAAAATTCTATTTATAATACCAAAATCTAAAGCTTTTTGACTATCAATTATTTCATTTGTCCAAAGCAATTCTAATGCTTTTGAAATTCCTAACATATTAACAAGAAAATACGAACTTCCAGAATCTGTTATTAATCCAATATTTGAAAATGCTAAAACGAATTTTGCACTTCTTTTAGAAATTCTTATATCTCCAGCAAGAGCCAGTGAAATTCCGGCTCCTGCACATATACCATTTATACCTACTATTATTGGCTTTTCCAAATTATGCATTTTCAAAATAACGGGATTATAGTTATTTACAAGATGGTCGTAAAACGAGAAACCCTCTAAATTTTCTATTTCTTTTAAGTCTTGTCCTGAACAAAATCCTCTACCCTCACCTGTCAATAAAACTGCTCTTATACTCTCATCTTTTTGAGCATCTGAAAAGACTTTATTTAATTCACTTAACATTTTAGTAGTTATAGCATTTAAGCTATCTGGACGATTTAACTTTACTATAAGTAAACTATCTTTCTTATCTAAAATGATTGTTTCCATAACTCTAAAAGTTTAAAGTTATTATTACACTTATCCTTTAAAATTTTGGATTATGTCTGTAATTCCAGAAGAAAGAAAAGCTCTAAAAGAAATAAAAGTTGAAATAGATAAATCGAAAGTTTTAGAAGAAGAAGAAAAAGTTGCTTTGGAATTTCAAAAAATTGTAGAAATTCCAGGATTTAGGAAAGGGAAAGCTCCAATATCCTTAGTAAAACAAAAATACTATAGTAGTATTAAAGAGGAAGCGTTAAGAAGAGCAATTAAAGAAAAGTTAAATGAATTAAAATCCGAGTATGAAATAATTTCTGACGTAAATGTTAAAGATTTTTCTGAAAATGACGACAAATATGAAATTTTAATTGAATTTGAAGTAATACCAAATATTGAAATACCTGATTTAACCAAGATAGAAGTTGAAAAGAAAATTTACAAAATTTCGGATTTAGATGTTGCTAATTATATAGAAGAACTAAGAAAGAAATTTTCAGAAGAAGTTAAAGTAGAAGAAAATAGAGAAGTACAAGAAGATGATATAATTTTGGCAACAATGGAAGATTATGATAAAGATGGAAATCTTTTATCAAAAGAGGAAGTTTATATTGAATATAAAAAGGACGAGTTAGATGAAAGGTTATATAATGGTTTAAAGAATAAAAAAGTTGGAGATAGTGTTGAGATTAAATTTGATGATGGAACAAAACAAGTTTTTAGAATTTTAGAAATAAGGGTAAGGAAATTACCAGAGTTAAATGATGAATTTGCACAGATAAATGGATATTTGGATTTAAATGAAATGAAATTGAAATTAAGAGAACAACTTGAAAAAGAAGCACAAATTAAAAGCGAATTTGAATATGAAAGTCAAATAATAGAAAAGATTTATCAAATTTATCCATTTGAAGTTCCTAAGAAATTATTAATAAATAGCTATCAAAATATTTTAAAAAGTATTGAGCCTCAAAAGTTTAATAATAAGGAAGAAGAAAAAGCATTTCAAGAACAAGTTTTAAATATTGCATACAAATCAGTATTAAGAGATTTAATATTAAGTAAAATAATAAAGGATAGAAATATAGAGGTAAGTGACGAAGACATTTTAGAATATCTTAAGTTAAGGGGTGAAGAAAATCCTCAAGAATATCTGAACAAAAGCAAAATTAGGGGACAATATGAAAGTTTAAAAGAGAGCGTAAGAATTAAAAAAGCTTTTGATTATGTCAAAAACTTAGTAAAAACGAAAGTTATAGTCGAATGATATTATATATCTTATCGTTTTTTTTGTTATTAGTAGGGTGCAATAAAAGAAAAGACTTTCAATTTATATCATTAGAAGACGTAAATGACTTTGTATATCAACTTCAAAACATTGACCTTGAAAAGATTGGCAGTACAGCATTTGATTTAGTAATTATAGATTACTCTCGGGATGGTAGTGATGAGATGAGATTTTCATCTAAGGATATTGATGCACTTAAAAACAGTTTAGGTGGTCCCAAAATAGTTATTGCTTATATGAGTATAGGAGAAGCTGAAAATTATAGATGGTATTGGAAAGATGAATGGGATGCTAATCACGATGGAATTCCAGATTCTTCGGCTCCTTCTTGGTTAGGACCAGAAAATCCTAATTGGAAAGGTAACTATAAAGTAAGGTATTGGGAAAATGGATGGAAATCTATTATATATGGTTCTCCTGATTCATATCTGGATAAAATTATTGATGCTTATGAATATTGGCTTCCAGAAAGACCAACAGCAGAAAGAGAAATGGTAGATTTTGTAAAGGAAATTGCTCACTATGCAAGAGTAATAAAAGGAAAAACTAATTTCATAGTTATTCCACAAAATGGTGAAAAACTATCAGCTCATGAAGACTATGTGAATATAATATCAGGCATTGGTAGAGAAGATGTGTGGTATAACGGAAATAATCCCAATCCTCCTGAAGAAGTTGATGAAGTTATTCATCATCTTGATATTTTCAAGAATGCAGGTAAGAAAGTTTTAGTAATAGATTATGTTAGAGAACAAAATTTAATTGACGACTTTTATTCTAAAGCGATATCAAAGGGATATGTTCCTTATGCTACCACGAGAGGTTTAGATTCTCTTATAATAAATCCAGGTCATGAGCCAGATTAACAAATGATATTTTTAATATTTTTAATAAATTTAAATATAGATTCAATTATATATCAGTTCGAAAGTGAAGGTATAACTATTTCAATGATATTCTATGATTTAAAAAATGATAGTATAATTTATAGTTATTATCCAAAAAGAAAGCTCATGCCCGCATCAATTCAAAAAATTATCACAACATTTATAGCATTAAAAGTTTTCAAGCCTGATTTTACATTTAAAACATATTTTTTTAAACATAAAAATGACTTGTATGTTTTCCCAAATGGAGATCCACTTTTAAGAGATAGTGATTTAAATATTATCGCAAATGATTTATACAACATGAATTATAGAAAATTTTCAAAGTTATATTATGATGATAGTTACTTTACCAAGAGTAGATATCCACCTGGTTGGCTTTGGAATGACTTGGAAGAAGCTTACGCTCCACCTATTTCTCCTCTCGTTTTAAATGAAGGTATATTTTCTTTAACTTATAAAACAATCCCAAAACATAATTTTAGTAATTTATATACAAAACTAGTAAAATCAAATAAATTTAATTATCAAATAGTTAACGATACAATTATTGTCTATGGTGACTTTTCAAAATATAAAAATTTGACATTTCCACAAAAAGAACCCGAGCAATTTTTTATATGGTCACTTAGAAATGCTTTAAATAAATATAAAATTAATGTTGATAGTGTTGCGGGATTTAACATACTTCCAGAAAATGCACAATTAATTTATACTTATAATTCAAAACCAATTGATAGCATTTTAAAATATATGAACACATATAGTTCAAACCTAATAGCTGAAATGATTTTAAGAAGTATTGGAGTTTGGATTTATTCCTCAGGTAGTTGGGAAAGCTCAATAAAAGCTCTTAAAAATTTATTGTATATTGAAGGTATTGATACAAATTTTGCTATATCTGATGGAAGCGGTCTTTCAAGATATAATTTAGTCTCCCCATATACTTTTATAGAAATTTACAAACGCGCATATATAGATAAAGATTTTTTTAAAAGATTTTTAAATGTTATGGTTGAACCAGGTGAGGGAACATTAAAGAATAGATTAATTAATTTGAAAGGGAGATTGAAAGCAAAAACTGGAACATTAAAAAACACTTTATCTTTGACAGGTGTAATTGATGAAAAAATAGCATTTTGTATTATTATTTATGGATTTTCTGGAAATTTGAATAAATATAGAAATATTATAGATAATATTGTTACAGTGCTCGGGGCGGGACTTGAACCCGCAAGCCCAAATGGGCAATAGGTTCTGAACCTATCGCGTTTACCAGTTTCGCCACCCGAGCAAGTTTAAAATTTTAAGGTTTGACTTTCTTAGTTTTATATCCTCAAATTGAGGAAGGTTATGCTCTTGTTTATTCTGATAAGTATGAAAATAAAAAAACTGCATCAAATGAAATCTATAAATCTAATTTATTAACAGCTGCTCATCCATATTTACCATTTGGGACTATTGTAGAAGTTACAAATTTAAAAAATAATAAAAAAATTGAAGTAAGAATAAATGATAGACTTATACCAAGAAGTGGCGTAATAATTCATCTTTCTAAAAAATCCGCAAATTTGTTAGATATAAAAGGAAAAGAAAAAGTAAGAATTGTTATAAAAAAAATACCTGAAGGAAAAGAAAAATTTATTCAAAGAGGTTATGCAAGTTGGTATGGTGGGAAATTTCAGGGTAGAAAAACCGCTTGTGGTATAATTTTTGATACATATAAGTATTATGCTGCTCACAAAACATTACCTTGTGGAACAATAGTAAAAGTTAAAAATTTAAAAAATAATAAAACAGTTAATGTAAAAGTTGTAGATAGGGGTCCTTTTAAAAAAGGAAGAATTATAGATTTATCTTATATAAGTGCTAAGGATATTGGTATAGATGGAATAGGATTTGTTGAAATAGAAGTAATAGAATGGCCTTATTAGTTATTACTCAATTTCTCGTAGGACTTGCTGATCAAATATACATGGTAGTTATACCATTTCTTGTAATTTCAATTGAAATTCACAATGCTTCTTTAAAAGCTGGGATTGTTAGTTTTGTTGAAACGTTACCATTTTTAACAATAAGTCTTTTAGCAGGTATTTTAGTGGATAGATATAATAAAAAGTATTTACTTATAATTTCTGTTTTTTTCTCCGGTTTATTTTTGTTAATTATACCAATTTTTAGCTCAATGGGTAAATTAAATTGGATAGTTATTGCTATAACAGGATTTTTAGTATCTTCATTTGCTACATTATATCCACCATCAAGAGATGCACTCATACCACTTCTGGTAAACAATAAAGAGAAATTGTTTTACTATAATGCAATTGTTCAGAGTTCGTATCAATTTGCACTCTTTGTTGGAGGGCTTTTGCCCCCAGTAATTCTATACATAAAAAATGATTTAATATTTTTAATTTTCTTAAACGCAATACTGCTTATGTTAATAACGATATTGATTTATCCCATAAAATATACTGAAAGTTTTTCTAAAAACAAAAACTCACTTTTCGATGATTTAATCTCTTTCATAAATATTTTAAGTAAGGAGCGTTCAATTTTGAACTTAACAATTTTAACTGCTCTTGATAATTTCTTTATTATGGGATTAACAAATATAGGAGCAAGTTTATATATTAAGAATTATCTTGGACTTTTTGCAAGAGAATTTGCACTATTTAATGCAACTTTATCTCTTGGATGGTTTATAAGTGCTATTTTACTTTCAAGAAATAAAATAAAACTTAGTGAAGCTAAATTGTTAAGGCTTGGAATATTTCTTGACGGTTTTACTTATATTCCTTTTTTCTTTATAAAGGACTTTCAATTTGCTCTAATATTCATATTTATTCATGGTCTTGTAATTCCGCTTATTACAATATCAAGAACAACACTCATCCAAAAATATGTTAGTGAGGAATTTAGAGGAAAAGTTTTTTCACTTATCTATATTGCAGTAATTGGATTTATGTCGTTATCAGGTTTGTTTATGGGTTTTTTGGGTGAGTTCTTAAATCCTAATTACTTGTTTCTAATTGGAGGAATTGGTGGTTGTCTTGTAGGTATTATTAGTTTTAGCCTTAAAATTTTCAATTGAACTTTTTTGAGTTTTTATATTATCTGCCAGCTATTATTATTGGTATTACATTTCATGAATACGCTCATGCTTTAGCGGCAGATAAGTTAGGAGATTATACACCAAGACTTGAAGGAAGATTAACACTAAATCCTATAAAACATATTGATATTATTGGTTTTATAGTTCTTTTGATTTTGCATTTCGGATGGGCAAAGCCTGTTCCAATTAATATTTACAATTTAAGAAATCCTCAAAGGGATATTATTATAATAGCTTTTGCTGGACCACTTTCAAATATTATTATAGCTTTTATTTGTTTCATAGCACTAAAATTCTCTCCAGAAGTTTATTCAATTAAATTTCTTTTAACTTCAACACTCTTAATTAATATTTTTCTATTTGCATTTAATTTGATTCCACTTCCACCATTAGATGGATGGAGAATTTTATCTGGAATTTTTCCAAATTTGATTTTTGATAGAAAAGTCGAGACATATGGATTTATAGCTCTTTTATTTGTTATATTCTTCTTAAGGGGGGCTATTGTTAGTTATCTAAATTTTGCGAGTAAAACTATTATTGGAATATTTTCTATTTTTGTTCCACTTTAAAGTCTAATTTCTATTCTAGCTTGGTAGAACTCATCTTTATATTTTATGAAGTAAAATCTTGATTTGTAATTATATATCGACTTTAGAACTTTTAGAATTTCATCCTTCTTACCTATTTCAATCTCTCCTTCTTCATCACTAAATTCAATACCTTCCAACTCAAGATATTTTCCCTTTTCAAAAAAATCTAACTTTCTGTAATATATTATAATTTTTGATGGCAAAGTTTCCTTAATAACTTTATATCGAAAGTTTCGAGAAAGTGAATAAATTTGATTTATCAATACTCTATCTGGTTTATTGCCAAAACCAATACCATACATTTCAATTTCTTTATTACAAGGTTTTTTTATAATAATTTTTAAAGTTGGTAAATCTGTTGGAAGAGGAACTTCTTCAAAATCAAAATTTTTCTTGTTGCAAAGTTCTCTAATGTAACTATAAATTTCTTTATCTAAAATTTTTACTTCATAAAACTCAAAGTCTTTTCTCAATATTGCGGTTTCATTTTTGATGTATAAATATTCTTCATAAATTCCTGCAAATCCACCATATAATATAAAAATAGCCGAAAATTCATTAATTGGAGGTGCCACAAACACCCCCTAATTTACAAGAACTTTCCCCTTAAATATTTTATTCTTTACTCTTAAATGATAAACATAAATACCTGGCTTGAGATTAGAATTTTGAACAATTTTACCATCTGAACTATATAACTTAAGTTCATAATCTTTATTTTTACCAATTACATTAATAGTCCTCTTATTGACAACAATTTTTATATCGTTATCTATAATTTTTTCTACAATATCAGTAGTGGGTCCTATTGAAAATTTATAAATTATATCTTGACCTCCAAGAACTTTTGAAACCACAATAATAGCGCCATAATTATAACCACTAAAACTAAATGAAACATCAATAGAGTCACCATCTCCTGTAATATCATTTATTACAGGACCTGGAACTCTTATTAGATAAACCTTAGCACATCCAGAACATTGTTTGAATTTCATAATTAACCTCAAATCACCATTATATGGTCCAAGTCTTATATATTGAGCACCTCCAGGATTTTTAATAGGAATAGTTTGATTGCTATCAATCCTCGGATAAGATGTTATATTTCTAAATAAACTTACAGAGGGATAAAGACTACCCTCACTATATCTATACCCAGCTCCATCACCCCATCTTGTACTTGTAAAGAATCTCCAAATAGCATAGTATGATAAGATTACAGATTCAGGCTTTGAATAATTGTTTGATAGAACTTCAAATATGTCAAATAATGTGTTATTACCAAAATTTGTACCCATCTGATACCATATATCTTTCATAGGTTGTTGATTATTTCCTAAGTATTCATATATGAAATATGGAAATATAGCTCCTGCATATTGATAAAGGTTGCTAAATGTATTTATTGGATAATGAGGAGTTGTTATAGGGCTTGGATTCGTATTAAGATAACCAATATAATCATTTACCTCATCATAAACCATATCTTCCATCCAAGTTGATGTATTTTCATAAAACCAGGGTGCATCATTATATGTGTATGCAAATTGAATAGCATGATGAAATTCATGAGCAACAGTAACTCTTAATAGATCATATCCATAACTTTCAATACCCTTCCCTATGACTATATAACTTGTTGCTCCCTCTGTTCCATATCCACTATAAGTATACTCTGGAGCTGTATAACCTAAAACCCCCTGTCCCAAATTTTTAATGTAAATATCATATCTATTATCACCACCTTGATTATAATCTGGAGGAGGAGCAAACCATCCAAATTCAACCACCTGCTTTTGCCAAGAATATTCTGCATATACAGCAATACTTTCAGCATATGCTTGAGTTACTGCATCATCTCCACTTGTTGTATAGTGAATGATAAAATTAGGTGTTTGTATTGTTTGTTCAGGTCCACTTAGAGTTGGTCTTGCAAGTACATGATAATCACCATTTTGAAAGCTCTCCAACATTTGAGGTGTTAAACACCCCTTACTAATAAAATGAATTGTCAAAAGAAGCATGTTGAAATTTTAAGGCTTCTATAATACTTGAATTTTCCCTGGACTTTTAAAGAAAGCAACTGCCAAAATAATCCAACCTATAAGACTTAACAATAGACCTACAAGCACTATTGAAAGTAATGCTCCCCACCATATAAAAGCTCCACCAGTCCTAAATAAATTATATCTTGTTTTGTATGCCAACCCTTCAAAAGCTTTCTTAATTAAATATGAGCTATACAACGTGATTGCATACATTATAAGAAAGAAAAAGAATAACATTACTAAAGGTAGAAATGTGGATAAAAATTCAGATATAATATATTCTGTAAGTTCAAAGTTATCTGTCCGAAACATAGAACCTAAAATATGACCCGCAAACATGAAAGAAAACGATATAATAGAAGCTATAATCAAGCCTATTAAAAAAACAATTGTAGCAATAAGAACTTTCCTAAAAGCATCAATTTTTAACTTTGAGGATATCCTATACAATGCAACAAGTAGAAGTATAATACCTATCAAAGATGGCAAACCCAGAAAAAAGGGACCCAATATCAATAAAATCACACTTATTCCAGCTAACTTGTTCTCTTTCCCTATGTTTACATTTGAAACATCTCCATTCATGTTAAAATTTTAAAGTATTAGTTAAAATCCCTTAAAATTTTCGTATCAATAGAGAATTAACATTAATATCAATAATTATTGGTATTATTTTAGCTGTTGTATTTACAGGAGCTAATGCTTATCTTGGACTTAAAGCGGGTATGACAGTTTCTGCAAGTATTCCGGCATCAGTTGTGTCCATGGCAATTATGCAAATTATATTAAGAAGAAATTCTATAAGGGAAAATAATATTGTTCAGACAATAGCATCAGCAGGTGAATCATTAGCAGCAGGTGTAATTTTTACAATACCTGCGTTTTTGCTACTAAATTACAAAGTTGATTATATATACATATTTACAATTGCATGTATTGGCGGAATAATTGGAGTTTTAGCATTCATACCATTTAGAAGAAAATTCATAGAAGAGGAAGATAAACTCCTTTTATATCCGGAAGGAAGAGCATGTGCGGAAGTCCTATTAAGTCCGTCTAAGGGAAAAGATGTTATATACATTATAATTGGATTTCTTTACGGAATTATTGTAAGAATTCTTATAAACGTGTTTTCATTATTAAAGTCAAGCTTTTCATTTACAATTGGGAAATTCTCTCAGTTTTCAGTTGAATTATCACCAGCTTTAATTGGTGTAGGATACATTTTAGGTCTAAAAATTAGTTCATATATTTTCACGGGTGGGGTTTTGGCTTGGTTTGTCCTTATTCCACTCATTTCTTATCTCACAAACAACTACGATTTTTACAATATATGGAATAGTTATATAAGATACATTGGGGCAGGTGGAGTTTTGGTTGGAGGAATTATTAGTTTTGTAAGGAATTATAGAGCTTTTGAAGCATTTTTGAGATTTAAGGTTAGCAAAAATGATTTACAAGCTTATTTGATAATTCCAACATTTGTAGTCTTAATTCTAATTCTCTACATAACTTTTAAGTTCAATATAATTGGAATTATTCTTACTGTTATTTTCGCAATAATATTTACAGGGATTTCTGGAAGAATTGTGGGTATTGTTGGAAGTTCATCAAATCCAATATCAGGAATGACAATTGCAACACTTTTAATTGTTTCAATTATTATAAAAAGTTTAGGATATACTGGATTTGACGGAATTTTTATATCTCTTACAATTGGGGCAATTGTTTGTATTAGTGCAGCAATAGCAGGTGATATTTCTCAGGATTTAAAAACAGGTTATTTAGTAAATGCAAAACCAAAAAATCAACAGATTGCTCAAATAATTGGAGTTTTAATATCATCCATTGTTATTGGATATGTTTTGATTTTATTAGATAAAGCTTATTCAATAGGTTCAAAAGAACTATCAGCACCACAAGCAACATTAATGTCAATTATATTGAGAAGTTCATTTGAAGATAATTTGCCTTGGATTCTTTTGGTAATTGGGGGAGTTATTGCTATCTTGTTTGAAATAATTAATATAAATGCTTTAGCAGTCTCAGTAGGCTTATATTTGCCTCTTGACTTATCAGCATCTATATTTCTTGGTGGCTTATTTTCAAAATTGTTTTATAGAAATTACGGTATGATTTATAGCAGTGGTGTTATTGCCGGAGATAGTTTGGGAGGTATCATTTCAGCAGTCTTTATAGTCTTGGGCATAAAATTTTTCTTCTTTGGTTTAAGTGAAATATTAAGTCTAATAGTTGTAATTTTAGGATTTGTTGTTTTTTTGATTTTAGGAAGAAGCTTAAAATAGTAAATTTTAAAGTTTTTTCTACCTTAAAATTATCAGTATGTTAATCATTTTATTATCTCAGGAAAAGGGTTTTGAAGAGCAAATACAAGAAGCAGCAGAATTTGAAATTGTAGCTTATTATAAGCCTTATATTCCATACAAATACAGTCCTATACAAGAGCTTAAATTCGTATTTTCCCAGATAAATAAAAATGATGCAATAAACATGATAAATGAACTTTCAAATTACGTCTATCCCAAAGATAGCCTTCTAGCTATTAGTAAACTAAAATCGTTAAAAGATGATCCAAAAGGCATAAGGGATATTATTTTAAATGCATTAATTTTTGAGGGTGGAGATTATGAAGGAGCTTATAACAAAGCTTTTTCAATAATAAATAGCAATACAATATTGACATTTGAAAGAGTTGCTTATAAGATTTACATATTTTCTGCTTTAAATAGTGGCAAATATAAAGATGCTTATAGTATGGCAAATTATATAATAGAGAATTTTCCTGAAGTTGACAGTATAATTTACCTTGCTTGTGCAGAAGCATTTTATTATGCTAACAGTTACGAAAAAGTTGATTTTTATTCATCTAAACTTTATGACAATTCAGATAATAACTTAAAAGCTTTAGCACTTTACTTAGGTGGGTGGAATAATTTGCACTTAAAGCGATATAACGAAGCTTTGAGTTTGTTAAGTAGGGCTTATTCTTTAGTTAAAGATGAATTTTTAAAAACTATTTTACAAATAGGAATAGCTGTTGCTAAATTCAATCTTGGTGATAAAATAAGTGCATATAATTCAATATTATCAATAAATGAAAATCTATTTATAGGTCAATCAAGAGCAGAACTATTATATTATAGAGGTATGATAGCTTTTTACTATAGAAAAGACGATGTTATAGCAGAAAGGGATTTTTCAAGGTTTATACAGGATTTTCCAAAAGATAGAAGAGCACCTTTTGTTGCTCTAAAACTTTCAGATTTATATAGGTTTAAAGGAGATTTAAAAAGTTCTATTTCAAATCTTGAATGGATAAGAGCAAACTTTGATAAAATTCCAGAGAAAGAAAATGCATTATACTTACTTGGAGAATTATATTTATCACAAGAAGATTACCAAAGAGCACTATATTCATATTTACAACTTATGGATGAATTCCCCACAAGCTCGTATATAATAACTGCAAAACTAAGAGCAGAACAAATATTATCAAAACTTGCAACAGATAATGAATCTTACATAGAAATATTTAAAAAGTACTTCCCAAATAGCCAGTTAATTGGAGACGTTTATTATTATTGGGGTGGTAAATATTTAAACGATAAAAATGAAGAAAAAGCAAGTTATTATTTTTACAGATTAGCATTAGAATTTCCAGAACATTCAAAAGCTAAGGAAAGTATTTTTTTGGCAGGACAGCTATTTTTAAGATTACAAAAATGGAAAGATGCAAGTGAAACATTTAAACGTCTAATTAGACTTTATCCAAACCATGAAAGAATAGGAGATGCATATGGAGGACTTGCTCTTGCTATGCTAAATCAAAATGAACCAGAGAATGTAATAAAGTTTTTGACAAAAGCTTTAAACGAAGATAGAGGAAAATTATCTGAATACGATAAAGGTATAATTTACATGTATGCTGGACTTGCATATGAAAATCTTGGAAATTTAGAGAAGGCAAGAGAATATTTGGAAATGGCAAGAAATCAATTTTTTGGTGTAGGTAGAACAGATATGTTAGACCAAGTAAATCAATACCTTGATAGAATCCCAAAATAAAGGTAAAAATTATTTAGGTAAAATTATTCTAAATTTCGTATAACCATCCCTGCTTTCTAATAGACTCACTTTTCCTTTATGCATTTGAATAATTCTATTTACTAAAATAAGTCCTATGCCCCATCCTTCTCCCTTTGTTGTTATATTTTCTGAAAATAGTTTTTTTGCTAACTTTGGATTTATAGCAAAACCATCATTTATAATATCAATAAAGAAATTTTTTCCATTATCACTTATTTCAAAACATATTTTTGAACTACTCGCCTCATAGCTATTTTTAATAAAGTTTTCAAATACCCACTCAAAAAGCTCAAAATCCCCCTTAATTATAGCATTTCCTTTAATAAATAACTTAAAATCTCTTGAAAATCTTTCTTTTAAAATATTATAGGCATTTAAAATTGCTTGCTCTAAGTTAAACTCCTTAAAATTAATTTTACTTCCAATTTTTGAAAATCTCTTTAAGATTGAAACAATCTTGTTCAAATCATTCTCAATCTCATAAAACCTATTTTCTCCCCTTTTTAATAATTCAACATTTGCTA